>JAEUUU010000050.1 GCA_016787345.1 Saprospiraceae bacterium
GCCAAAGCCGAGGGGCTGCCTACCGAGGTACACGCACCCGACTACCAACAACACTACCCCAAAGCCGCGCCGCTGGAACGAAACCGGCTACTGGTAGGGAAGGCTGACGCAGTGCTGGCGCTGTACGCACCGGGGCGCGAGCGCAAGGGCGGCACCTGGGACACGGTGCAAAAGGCGGTGGCGGTAGGGCTGCCGATCGTGGAAGCCTACCCGGACGGCTCGACGACCTACACGCCACCACCGGCGGCGCTGTGGTAAGGCCTCCCCTGACCCCTCCATGCGGAGGAGACGACCGGAGCAGCCCGGCCTGCCCCCGTAGATGCGTTTTCCGTGCGGCTGATGGCGGCGGTCAGGCTTCGGGCGTGCGGGTGGGGTTTGCGGGTTGGCCGCCTGAAAGCCCTCGCCGCCGAAGCCGCACACGCCCCCTGGGGGGTTGGGGGGAAACGTTTTTGCCGCTGGGGGCGTGTCGAGCCGTAGCGGGTGGGGCGGGGAGGAACCGTCCGCAAGCCGCGCGGGTGGGTTTCGCGTCGAGCGTGGGTGGGGGCATTGCGGGTGGCGCGGGTTGGCCAAGGCGGGGCGGCCTGCGGTGGTTGGGTGCGTAGGCGGCCCCGCGCGCGTTGGCCTTTCTGTGGGTGAGCGGGGCGGGGGCGGTGCGAGCCGGGTAACCCCCTTGCGGGGTTGCCCGGCGAAGCATGGCCCATGCGCGGGTGGGGTTTTGGCTGGTGGCTGGGAACTGGATTCAAGCCGCTTAAACCCCGGCTGCCAAACGCCCGGTTCTGGTAGGGGAGGTTTGTTGCCATTTTGCAACTTCCCGGATACCAATTAAAGAGATTCGACCAAAGAAGGTTCCGCAGTTTGACTGCCCATAATCCTGGCGTTGGCTTCAAGGTCTGCCTTCTGCTGGTCTTTTGCCCACTCTTCGTGCAGCACGAGGCGATATTCAGCCTTGATGACTTCGTCAATCCATGATTTACAATCGGCGAGCGACAACAGATTTTGGAAGTTGAGTTGGTGGCCGTGACCGTAATTTTCCCGGAGGTAGTTCCGAAGATGCACTACGCGCCCGAAAGTTACCTGGTCGTCATCCCATTGTTGAACAAGCCGGAGTGCGTCGTCCATGTAAACATCGGTTGGATGCTGCCTGTACTCCTGGCCGCAAATGAGCAGTATTTTTTGGCCTTGTTCGTCAAAGCCGGTTGTAGTGACATGTTTCATAGTGGGCACAAAATTAACTTGTTCCTCGCTACCAATGCTGCAAAAATCGCGTTGCGGAGCGTCGGCAAAAACGGCGCTTGTCGCACCGCTGCTGCGGGCTGGCGAAGCGGTAATGTGGCGTTTTCAGCCACTTTGCCGCGCGCGTTAGCCGTTTGTGGGTGAGCGGGGCAGGGGTGGTGCGAGACGGGTAACCCCCTTGCGGGGTTGCCCGGTGAAGCATGGCCCCTGCGCGGGTGGGGGAGAGGCCAGAACCAAAAAGAAGAAGAAACTAACTACTCTACGAGGCTGATTGGGCGGGGTCAACGTGTAAACATTCGTTGAAGCTCAGTCATTTTTCTCTGTTCCCACTCAAAAAATGAATTGTAATCGTTCCAAAATAAGTCCCATGCTTCGTTCAGGGCCTTAAAAATGGTACCTTGCTGGTGGGGCGCTATGGTGCAATTTATTCCTACAACAGCGCGAAGCCCATGAATGGCGCATTGCTCCAAAATTTCCGGTGGATAGGCTAGCTTATAGACCTGATCTTTTTCCCTTTTGTGTATCTGTTGCAGTGTTTCCCACCGTTCGGCAATGGCTCGTTTGTGGTCATTCAATTTCATGAGATCAAGAACGTGCAGAATAACCTGCATTCTTGCTTCATCGTTCGGGTGAGTTGACTTTGCGTGAACTGGAATCTCGAACGGGTTGCCTCCTCTTTTCATTGAAAGATGAAGATGTGCCCAACCATACGCTGGTCCAGCGGTACAGATTCCAAAAATATCGCAAAAGAACTCGATTCGCCACCTGAACCAGTTTGTTTTCCAAGCCTCGTAGGCATGGGAAGATCCACCTTGATGGATGCGTTGATCTTCCAGTATTACGCGGTCGAAATGTGCGGACACAATGTCATAAAAAGTCTTGGCCTCTTCTTGAAACGGCTTTAATCGGTCGTCATGCTCAGCCCAAAACAAAGGGTGTGCAAGCTCGTGGTACAGGTCGGGCAAATGCAACATAAAATCACATTCCAGCAAAGGCACACACAACAGATTAAACTTCGGGTAAATTTGGTAGTAATCAGACGAAAGCCCGGAAACGGTAGGCGGTATCAACGGATAGTCAATTTCACGACAAATTCCCTGAACGAATTTGTTTATCCTTTCATCGCCATCAATACAACGAGTTATGGCCGAAACCGCGATATTTTCGATCAAATCAATCTCACGAATACGGATTTTCAGCAATTTCAAGCGAGTTGACTGATTGGCTTCGTTTTGAAATTCAGGAGCAGTGTGCAAGAGTTTCAAGTCGGAAATATTCTCATCAATCAAATCGAGACAGCGTTGGGCAAGTGCCTGAAAATGTAACGGTGGCGGAGTAGGGAATCGTGTTTTCAGCCGCTTGGCACGCTCGATGACTTCAACTATTGCGGCCTCCAAATAATATTGCATAGCTGGGGCGGATATGATTTGAACGAATGATTATTTACCCAAACGGATTCTAGAAAAAGATGCGTCGCATTCTTCATCAAGCGCATCCGCAAGGACAGAAATTCGCCGAAGTGCGTCCTTGCCAGTAATTGTACCAGCATCAAGGTGGGCAAATAAATTTCGAAGAAAAATATCGGGCTTCTCTCCGCCAGCATGTTTTTGCAGGTACCCATTGATGATTTGCGCAACCATTTGAATCTGGAAATCTCGCCCGGCCACATCCGACAGTTGTTGCAAAAAAATTTGCAACTCGTCCGTCAATTCAGGTGGAACAGCGGTTGAATCGTAATTGGCTTCCACCAAAAAGCGATTGAGGATTTCGAGGTAACGACTGGAAATGTCGTAAATGTTTGAGTTTAAACCTACGTCGCTCATGTTATCAGATTTGAGAAAGTTCTTGTTGAATGATGTCGTCCAGTTCGTTTTCACCGTCCTCCCATTCAAGATTTTGATTTTCGTCTTCGTCATACTCGCTTGCCTGGTCACGTAGGCGATTGTCGAGTAGTTTTGTGGTAATGGGCAGACGGGAGCAATAGTCAGGTTTGGTGAAAGCAAGCGTCGAGAGGTAAAATACGTCGCGCAGCGCTGCTTCAAACGGCAAATCACCTGAAATCAGCCGGATACATAAGGGTTTGGACGTACCTTGGTTTCTGAATTCCGCACCCGTAGTACAAAGATAACCGGTTTGCGCATCGGGAATGTACCAAGTCCCGATAGCGGGGTTGTCGTATTCCTCCCGGTTTCGGCTTTCATTAAATCGCGTCTGAATCAGTCGCACCGGAATCATGGACGTTTTGGCAATTTCAAGAATGGTGACAATAGCATCGGGGGTGAGGCAGCCTTCTTTTTTCAACCGTTTCACGGCATCGGTGATGCCTTGTTCCTCCGTGTCAAAAATGCGCCCATCACGGTGAATGACCACAACTTTTAGCGGCTGCTGGCCTCCAAAATTCCATTCTTTTTTTACCTGATCATAAATGGTTTGCCGGACGCTTTCCTGGGTAAGTTTCTCTGGTTGTTTACATTTTATCATTTCGGTTCGAATGTAGCGGCAGTACTTGTCTATCATTACGAATCCGGCGAGGTTGTTTTTCACATCAATGCCGATGGTCAGGTCGGCAACCAAAGGCGTGTTCAGCCGGAATGGAAATTTGTTGTTCAGCAACAGAACTTTGGTCAACGCTACATTTTGGACATAACCGCGATATTTTCCGCCCGCATCTTCTTTCAAACGATATTGGGTTTTGCCATCCGGTGTGCGCTGTTCTTGAAAGCAAGTGCTGACGGTCGAAGCATGGATGATGGAAACGTGGATGTTTGACTTGTAAAGTTCGCGAGTAACCATCGCAGCCAATTTATCGTGCTTTCGCAGTGTTTTCCCATCATTGGGAATCATCACCACGGCGTAGGCGCTGAATGTCTCCCGTACTTTGGCGCGAACGGCCTCTACGATACGCGTTCCGGCTTCCACATAGGAATAGGAGGCGCGATGTGAGGGATTGTTCTCATACCATTCGAATTGCGGGTTATAAGTATCCCAAGGGTACATTTTTTGTACTTGTTCTTGCAGGTCACGTTTGAATTTTCCTCCTACGGTGTCGAAAATCGAGCGTGGTAAAAACAAATACTGCGGCCCAAGTGCGGTTTGTTCCGGTTTCAAAAAGCCGGTTGAGCCATCGGTTAGTTGCTCCATGCGGGTTTTGGCAAGGCGGTCGGGCTTGAAATGAAAATCCCGCAAACGCAATTCTACCGAGTCTCCTAATATAAAATCGGGAAAGTCGAATTTGGGCAGCGGGAGCCGGAGTGGATCTTGGTGAATATTCAACATTTTTTGACCGAATCGAAGCCCTCGTAGAAATTCCTTCATACACTGGACCGACTCCCGCAACCTCACATAAGGCGGTAAGATAGATTGCCGATGAATAGCGCCTGCGGCGGAATCACTGGTGCTGAACACTTCGAAGCAAAGGCCGGCGGGAACGGCGCGCGGCTCCTTGTTGGCAGTGTAATAGATCAGCACCGAGGCATCTTCGGGCAGGTTTGCCAACATGGAGGTATGGGGCGGAGGCGTTCGCTTCCTGACAGCTTCATGCAGCGAAACGTTACGTTGCAAGACAGGGTCGTCATATACATATTGGATGGCGGTCAAATCACTCCACTCATCCAATCGCAGTTCATACCAGCGGTCACCGAAAGGATAAAACACGATCTTACTACGAAAATCACGGTCAAATTGCGCTTTGGTCAGATAGGTCGGCAGAGGTCGCGCAGAGGTATATTTTTTGGTGACATCAACGCAGATACCCCAATCTTTCCCCAAGTCCATCACACGGGCAACGAAGCCGGTGAATGTGGCCACTCCGTTCTCCTTGTGCGCTTCTTTAAGAAAAAATGGATGGCCCGCTTTGGGCTGCCACAGTTTCGACTGTTGCGTCAACTGACCTTGCAAACTGAATTGTAAAAATCGCTGGCAGATGGCCCGCGTATTTTCATCGGTGCTGGTAAAATCGAGTTGTTCAACCTGTTCAGTGTCCTGAAAATAAAGGTGGTTACCGCCACGTCTGGGATATTCAGTTGGCACTTTCCCGATGATATCGGCATCATTGCGCGTTACCAGAAATGCTGCCGACTCCCTGACAATCACCGTCACAGGATGTCTGAGTTTCTGGCTGAGTTTTTTAATCAAAATCTGGCGGTCCTGTTGAAAGGTCGGCGTGCCGGGTTGGAGGCCGGTGATTTTGAAAAGCCGATACTCCGCGTTGAGTTCAGCGGTGTTCCCAATCAAAAAGATCGGGCTGATGTTCAGTCGGTTTTGGTTCATGATTACAAATTTTTCTGAATGAACAGGTTAAGCAATTTTCAGGGTCGTCGGTTTGTTCCAGGTCTTGCAGGTCATCGTAGTTGTAGGAGTCGCCGGCACCGGCGAGATAGAGTCTGTAAGCGCCCTCAATGATGAATTCCCGTGTTTGGTCGAGATAGTCTTCGGTGACGGGATAATCCCGCAACTCATTTTTCAACAACTGGTATTCGACGAGGCGATAATCCGTCAGCGGAAATTTTTTCCAGTTCGTCCGCTGCCGATTTTGCGGCAAGGTCAAATGAAGCCCCAAAGCGTACACCAATAGTTGCTGGTTGTATCTTTTGACCGGCTCCGTATGGACTTTCCAATCCACAATCAATGGGGCCTGGCCATTGGTATACACAATTAAGTCGGGTGTGCCGGTCACGGAAAAGCCTTCGAGTTGAAAATGCAAGGTTCGCTGTGAATCAAGATGTTCGGCACTGCGGAGCATTTCGACAAAAGGCTCGTTCCGAAAAAAGTTTGTCAGAGCAATTTCGATGTCTAACCATGCCGCTTCCAGTTGCTCGTCACTGATCGGGATGTTGTACTCATGTTCGAGCAACGGGGAAAATTCTTCTGGCAAATGGCTTTTTTTGTTGTCGGCATCCCGGTATTCGTGATTTTGGGAAAAGCGCAGCCTTTTTTCAAAAAGCCGGAGTGCAAGGTCCAAGGCATCGTCAAGTGAAAATGGCTGCTTCTGGGTAAAGGCTGCCACCATCTCCGTGCTTAACACATCGTCCACCAGCTGGCCGCGCCAGGCTGCCAGCGTTCTTAAATGGGACAGCATCGTGATTTCGCGCCGCTGCTGATCGTGTTTGACGTTGCCGGACTTCGCCTTAGCGGTAAAGAACCATTGCCATTGACACTTCTGGAAAGCGCGGTAGCCGGTAAAGGAAAATGCTTTCATCTTCTTCGATTTCGTATGAATTTGAGATAATCCAGCAGTTCCAACTCTTCTTCGTCGCTTAAAGCGCCCAGCCTGCCATGTGCTGCGACCGGCTCCCGAGTTGCGAGGTGCTCCATATTTTGGGGCACGGGATAACCCACTTTTTCCATGAGCGTTTCGTAGGGCACTTCGTACAGTTGAGCCAGTTTGTGCAGGTTGAGCGGAGAAGGTTGCTTCACCTTGCCCGTCTCCAACTGGCTGAGGTAGGCATTGGAAATGCCGGTCTGCTTTTCAACCTCGCGCAGCGTCAAGCTCTTAGCCTCGCGGAGGGCTTTAAAATAACTTCCGTAGTCGGACATATCAAGATGTTTGAAGCATTGCTAAATTTATCGAGCAAAGGTAAATAGCGTTGCTAAATTTAACAAGCAATGGGTCGAAATTTTTTTCTGGCTGGAATTAACGAGGCTTGGGTGGGTGCAGAGAAGGTGCTGCGTTGCGGAGCGTCGGCAAAAACGGCGCTTGTCGCACCGCTGCTGCGGGCTGGCGAAGCGGTAATGTGGCGTTTTCAGCCACTTTGCCGCGCGCGTTGGCCGTTTGTGGGTGAGGGGGGCAGGGGTGGTGCGAGACGGGCAGACCCTTTTTCGGGGTCTGTCCGGCGAAGCATGGCCCCTGTGCGGGTGGGGAGAAGCCAGCTTCATGGTGCTGCGTTTTTTCCGGGAAAGTCGCGTCTAAGGTTCAAGAATACGATGCACAAGAAAGTGCGTCTCGCACCCATAATATACTGGGATAACACCTCTGCTTATCCTTCCAGAAGTTTAATAGGGGAACAGATCAAGTTTCCGGTATCGAATGCACGGCGGTAAACGGCCGGGTGAAGTAGTTTGTAATCGATGAGGCGCTGATGCAGGTTTTGAAGTGCTTGGCTGAGGCTGGTGTCGGAAGTATCGAAGAGCGGTTCGTAAAAGAGGTAGTTGCTGAACATGGTTGAGATTTGGCGTTGAGGCGATTTGTCTTCCCAATAGCCTTGTTTCCAAGCCAGTCGCTTGTATTTTTTTCGGGAATGACAGCTGGTGAGGACAAAGGCGATGCCGATGCCGTATTGACTGTGCTCGGTGAATTGCAGCCGGAAAGTAAAGCCCGCGTAATCTATGGCGGGAGGTAAGAGCATGAAAAATTCAGCGATGCTCATGTGGTGTTTTTGGGTTGCAAGATGCGAAAAATCATGCTTTGGAGTAGCGGCAAACGCAGACGCTTGTCGCACCGCTGCTGCGGGTTGGCCAAGGCGGGGCGGCCTGCGGTGGATGGGTGCGTAGGCGGCCCTGCGTGCGCTGGTCGCGAGGCCTCGGGATGGGTGAGCGGGCAGGGGTGGGGGAGAGGCCAGGAAGCAAGTGTCAGACAACAGGTTCCAGTGATTAACCAAACCGGATACCTGGAATGCCTACCATTTGCAATATCAATTTGCCACACAACACCCGCATTACTTCATTGGCATCTTCGATTTTCTTATGCTTTCCGGACAGAAGCCCGCCATGCACGATGTCGTCACGGAGTTTTTTGATGTCCTTAAAACTGACTTTGGCGCCGGACCAATTCACTTGATAGTGCTGAAAAAGTCGCTCAAACTGGTCGTGCATCGGCTTCCTTTTCAGGTTCAAATACTGTCTCGGCGCCTGCTCTAAAAATAACGCGCGTTCGTTTTCGTCCACCATTGGCGCTATTTCCCGGATTCGCGCCCGGATGGCTTCATCCACTTCTTTCTCCGGTGGAATGAACCGATATTTGTCCCTTTCCTTTTCTGTACCTCCACTGTCGCTCCTCAACTGTTCCAAGATATTGAACAGGATCAAAAATTCGGTTTCGCCCGACACCAAGTAGCAAAGATTGTATTTGTCAATGAGCCGAATTACAAAATCCGATTTGGGCGAAATCGCTTGATAATCAACACTTCGGAGCAGATCAAATATTTTTCCATGAAAATCCAGATGCCACAATCGCATCCCTTTTCGAGGGATGACCTCTTCGGTTCGCCGGGTAATTGTGACGGTATGCTCGGGCAGGTGTATCCGGGCAAAGTCGAACGAAATTCGCTCTTGGGCATAAAAGGACAGCAATGCACAAATCAGGTTGGCGTGGTGTAGAACATCTGATTCTGGCAGATTTTCATGTTGAATAAGGAGACGGGGCTCTTTGTGTATTACATAGGTATCCGTCGCGGGGCTTTTTCGGGAATAAAAGTGGTAGTCCAAACGATACTGTACACTCCCAAAATTTTGATAATCACCGTGGTAGTGGTGCGCTTTCCAAACGTCTTCGCCGTGAAAAGGCGTGAAGCCGTGATAGGCGTACATTTCCTCAATTATCTTTTTTGCTGTTGCATTCAGATAAAATTCCGACGCCGGTAATGTTTCTCTTTCTCGGGGCTTGAAGACCAATCGAACACTATCCAAGCCAACCAGAAAATACCGTTGTCCATTTTCGTAGTGAGCCGTGCTGAGCGAGAAGGTGGTGTCCCGACTCTCCGAAAAATCAATGGTTGAAACATCCTCCTGTTCGTTAATAGAGACCACTTCAATGCTTTCAGTCAAAGCGCGATCGCCTTCCTGGTCACCCATCCAGCGGGCAAGTTTGTCGCCGAGGTAATCTTTGTCGGGATGGTAAATTTTCAAATTAATGCTCTTGGTTCCATCAATGACCAAGTGGGCATGATGCACCTCCTGGACAGGTTCAAACTGCGGGGCGGGAAGTATCTGGTCCAGATTTGAGATGTTGAGCCTCATCTGAAAGCAGATCTCTTTGGGTTTTGAGGATTGGGTTTCGTCGGTCATGGCACAATTCCGCTTTAAACGCACAGAAAAATTTATTCAAACCTGGCTACGACAAATCCAGTTCCAACAATTTCTTCGCCTCCTGCTTCCGGTCGGCGGCGAGTTGGAGCAGGAAGAGCACCACGTCAAGGTTCCACTTGGGTTTGCCGCCGACGGGTTTGCCCCAGCGGATGAACTGGACGTAGGTCTTCGAGATGTCGAATTTTGTGGCGGCCAGTTCGTTGGCGTTGGTGGGCAGCCATTTGTCGGCTTCTTTCAACTTGTCGAAAAGCGCGGCCTGGTCGGGATCGGTGTACGGGTTCTGATATTCTTTTTTCACGACAGTTACTATTTTGTTGCTGCAAAGTTAGTGTTTTCTTTATTTAAAGAAAAGTCTCCAAGCGGCTAAGGCAAATGATTGGCGGAAATAGATGCCGAGGTTAGACAATGTTTTGAAAATCTTGCAGATAGGGACTTTTTTGCTCCAAGTAAAGCCCTTATTTTTGTGTTTACAATTACTTTACTTAACCCAGCTGGGCTTAGCCACCCCGGTGTTGTAAATCCTCTCACACTATGCGAGTCCTTGCCACGCTCGCGCCGGTTGTCCTCCTTGTGCTTGCACTCGGCGGATATTCCTGCAAAAAAGCCGATTCAAATCCCTCGGAACCACTACCACAGCCATGCTCCGCA
>JAEUUU010000080.1 GCA_016787345.1 Saprospiraceae bacterium
ACCCATAATACTATTGATCGTGGCATTGGCTAATAATCGCGGGTCACTGCTGCGCTCAACATCGCCGACCTGGAGGTCGGCGCTACAGCGGCGCTACAGGGCTACAGTTCGCGCCAAACCACCCCGCCAAACCGATCGATATACTGCCATGTACCGCCACCCGCTACAACAAGCGCCAGGCCATCGCGAAACGGCGTTGCGGCTTCATACGCTGCAGGAATGACAATGTGCCCTTCTGTATTGATGTATCCCCAGTGCCCATTGCTGCGTACCTGTGCCAGTCCTTCGGAAAAAACACCCGCGTCTTCGAACTTGGGCATGATGGCCAGTTTGCCGGCCCGGTCGATGTAGCCGAATGCACCGTTGATCTCTACCAGCGCCAGTCCTTCGCCAAAATCGCCGGCCAGATCGAACATGGGTTCTACTGCCAGGCGTCCGTTTTGATCCACAAAGCCATACTTGCCGTCGCGAAAAGCCAGCGCCATGCCATCGAAAAACTCGCCGTGGGAATGGCCTTTCACGAATTCGAACTGCGGCTCCAGCAAGATGCGGCCATTGCGGTCGATGAGTCCCCAGCGGCCCTTTTCCGCCACTACAGCTACTTCGTTCTGAAAACTTTGTGCGATATCCCACTGGGCGGGCAACACAAATTTGCCCTGCCGGTCGATAAAGCCCCAGCGCCCGTCGCGGGCAGCCGGCGCCAGCCCCTTGTTGAAATCGCCGGCAGCCTCCAGGGTGGGAGGGATGGAAAATTCACCGTTGACATGAAGAAACCCGGTGCGCTCATTGAAGCGTACGGCCGCCAGTCCCTCGTGAAAATCGCGCGCATCCTCAAACCGGGGCACTATGGCTTCGCGCCCCCGGCGGTCGATAAATCCCCAGGCCTGCACGACCTGCACGCGGGCCAGGTCTTCTTCAAAAGAGCCGATAAAACGATAGGCCCTCCGCAAATAAAGCCGGCCGAGGGCGTCGATCAGCACCCAGCGGTCGTTGAGCCGCACACAGGCGAATCCGTTGTAAAAATCGCCCGCTTCGAGGTATTGCGGCTCGATCTCCACTTCGCCTTCGGCATTGATGAAGCCGTAGTAGCCTTTTTCACGGATTTTGAAAAGCGGTTTTTTCACGGAGCAAATATTGGAATGGGCAGCGAAGGTAAGCGCATGCTCGGGATTTTCATTTACCCCGAACGTCGGCAGCATCGCGCAAACCATTACCCACGAGGTTAAAAGCCAGCACCGTCAGGACGATTGCCAGGGCCGGCGCCAGGGACATCCAGGGTTTGCCGCCGATGGCATAGCCGTAGTTTTCATTGAGCAAAGTGCCCCACGACGGCGACGGCGGCTGCACGCCGAAACCCAGGTAACTCAGTCCTGACTCCAGCAAGATAGCCGTAGCGAAATTGCCGGCAGCCAGTACCAGCACCGGGCCGATCAAATTGGGCAATACATGCCGCCGGAGAATACGACCGGCGCCCATACCCATGCTGTGCGCGGCCTCAACAAACGGCATTTCGCGCAGCGACAACACCTGGCCGCGCACCAGTCGGGCCACATCCACCCACATCGTGAGGCCAACAGCCAGAAAAATTATACCCACGCCGCGCCCCAGCGCCAGCACGATGGCAAATACCAGGAGCAGGGTAGGGATCGACCAAATGGTGTTGATCAGAAGCATGACCAGATCGTCGGTGCGACCGCCGAAATAGCCGCCCACCGCGCCGAGAGCGATGCCGATGGTGAGGGAGATAAACACGGCGATCAGTCCCACCGTGAGCGATACGCGAAAGCCCAGCAAAAGGCGGCTCAGGATATCGCGTCCGTATTTGTCGGTGCCCAGCCAGAATGTGCGGGAGAAGACATAACTGCCGTCGGCACGAGGCGCCAGCTGACTCAGCGCGACCCGCTCTTCCGCAGCGCCCGCCCCCCTGCGTTCAAACGACAAAGAATCGCCCGACACTGTTGTTTTCCCGACCGGCGTCCAGCGGTCGGCAGGCGGCCCGCCGGCCCACAGGCGCTCGGGCAGACTGGCCGGCTCGGGCGTTCGCGGGAGCCGGAATGCCACGAAATCGCAGCGAAACCCCGGCGCCTGCAGGGCTATTTCCGCGATTTGCCGGTTGGCATCGGGGGTATCGTCGGGCGCAAGGGCATAGCCGAAAACAGCCAGCAGCACCTCGGCCGCGATCAGCCAAAGGGCGACGAGTGCCGTCCGGTTGCGACGGAAACGCTGCCAGGTTTTGCGGGTTTCGGGGTTCACAGTCCGAGGGCTTTTCCGGCCAGTTTGCCGAGGCCGCCGCCGATTTTGGCGCTCATTTTGGCCACGAAAGCGTACTGGTTGTATTTGCGTTTGAATTTGGGCCCGAGGTCCATCAGATCGTCGAGGTAGGGCTTTTGCGCGATCCGAACGGCCAGGGAGGCCTTCCCGACCATATCGAGGTTGCTCTGCCAGCGCTCCGCTTCGCCGAGAATCTTGTTCATGGCCGCTTCGTTCTGGTCGTGGTATTTCTGAACGTACTTGATGCCCTTGCGCGGATCGACGAATTTGAGGTCTTCGCGAATAAACTGCAGATAGTCTTCAATCAGACCGTCCATTTTTTGTTCCGGCGACATGCTGCTGTTGGCGATCCGGGTCAGATTGGCCCGGTGCGCAGCCAGCCATTTGTTTTGCTGCCACGAGGCGCAGCTGTGGAGGAGGAGCGGGAGGGCGAGGAGGAGGAAAAATCTTTTCATTGATTCGATTGATTCGATTGATTCGATTGATTCGATTGTCGGGTTCTCAGCGTTTTCCTGACAGTTCCGATAGATGCTACTGTTATAGCGATGAGTTCATTGGCTTCTTTATAAAGTGGTACAACATACGTTCGAAGGTCGGGCGCAAGGGCCACGATAAATTCAAGCCAGAACATGGATTCGTCCAATTCTTCTTCGACAATTTTCAATTTATTGAGAAAGTCTTTTCCGGACTTTCGTCGACAGGCTGCTCTGTAATTGGCCGCGGCTGAAGGTGCTGATCGCACAATTTGGTTTCGAACAGATTTGAACTCCGGGCTATCCGGCAATTGCCTGGTGAGCAAAACGACAGAAACCGCCCAATCTTTCATTCTTCGATTAAGTTCTTCTGCATTCATCGTTTTCATGTTGATTAAGTTTACTACCGTTCAATCGAACCAATCGAACCAATCGAATCAATCGAATCAATCGTCCAATTTCTCAACGTTTCTTCCGCTGCCGCGAATGGCGACATACGGCCTTCGAGAACGGCCGGTTCGAGGGCGGCCAATCGCTGGCGCACGGCGGGGTGGTTATAAAATGTGCGCAACAGGCCTTCGTGCAGGGCCTCGCGGAGCCAGTATTGGGCCTGGCGGCGGCGGTTTTCCGTCCAGCCGCCATTGTCGGTCAATAGTTTGCGGTACGCTTTTGCGGCGACCCACACTTCGTCGATGCCATTTTTTTCCTGGGCGCTGCAGGTGAGTACGCGGGGCGTCCAGCCGCTCGATTGAGCAGGAAACAGGTGGATAGCGTTGCGATACCAGGCCTGCGCCTGTTTGGCCAGTGCGATGCGGTCGTTATCGGCTTTATTCACGACCAGCAGGTCGGCCATTTCGACAATACCGCGTTTGATGCCCTGTAATTCGTCGCCGGCCCCGGGCAGGAGGAGCAACAGAAAAAGGTCGGTCATGCTGTGCGCGGCAACTTCCGATTGCCCTACGCCCACGGTTTCCAGCAACACGGTCGTGTAACCGGCCGCCTCGACGAGCAGGATGGTTTCACGGGTTTTACGCGCCACGCCACCCAGCGAATCGCCCGACGGAGAGGGCCGGATAAACGCCCGTTCGGAGACCGATAACTGCTCCATGCGGGTCTTGTCGCCCAGAATACTGCCACCGCTCACGGCACTGCTGGGATCGATCGCCAACACGGCCACCCGCTCGCCCTGATCGACGAGATAGGTGCCCAGCGCCTCGATAAACGTGCTTTTACCCACTCCCGGCGACCCGGTGATGGCAATTCGGTACGAATCGGCGGGCTTGTCGGGCCGCTCCAGCAAACGGCCGATCACCTCCCGGGCGACCGCCTGGTGCTCCGGCTTGCTGCTTTCCACCAGCGTGATTGCCCGACCCAGGACAATTCGGTCGCCGGCAAGGATGCCGTTTACGTAAGCGTCGACGGAAAGAGGATTGCGAGGCATGGGTTTAATGTGCTAATGTGCTAATGGGGCCAAATATGCGGACAAGTAGTGTGGATGCGGCGGTTAAAGTTTATTAAGAAAAGGGAGAGGTGGGCATTAACCAAAATTCAACTTTTTGAGAATCAAATGTTTATTTGTTAAACAAGTGCACTGATTTTGATACAAGGGTTAAAGTTCGTTAATGAACATCTGGAAGTGGAGCGACCTATTGCACCAAACCGTCTTGGGGTATCAATTTGCAGGCGTCGGTGGTGTCCGGCCCGATAGAAACCTCGCGAGCGTCCGGTGCGTGGTGGGTCGGCGCCGCCGATTTTTGTCGTACGACTGTCGAAAAACCTTCTGTGCAAAGGGTTGTTTTGCGTGAAATTATGGCGTTTTTTGCCCGCTATCTTTCGAACAACATGAAAATTCCATTTTTCATCATTTCCCTTCCGCTGCTGCTCGCTGCCTGCCAGGCCGAACAAGCCAATAACCAATCCAGCGCCGTGGCACAGGACAAGCCCGTTACTGCGGCGCCTGCCGAGCGCAAAACCATTGTGTTTTTCGGCAATAGCCTGACGGCGGCCTACAACCTCTCCCCGGAACAAGGTTTCCCCGCCCTGATTCAGCGCAAGATCGACTCCTTGCAACTCCCTTTCCGCTGCGTCAACGCAGGCCTGAGCGGCGAAACGACGGCCGACGGCGCCAACCGCATCAATTGGGTATTGCAGCAGCCGGTAGATATTTTTGCACTCGAACTCGGCGGCAACGACGCTTTGCGCGGACTGCCGCTCGACGCCTCGAAAAAAAACCTCCAGGACATCATCGGGAAAGTGCGGGCAAAATACCCCGCCTGCAAAATCGTTATTGCCGGCATGGAAGCGCCACCCAACCTCGGCGACCGCTACACCAAGGATTTCCGCGCCATGTACCCCAGCCTGGCAAAAGCCAATAACGCCGCCCTTATCCCCTTCCTCCTCCAGGGCGTTGGCGGCGAACCCCATCTCAACCTCTCCGACGGCATCCACCCCAATGTGGAAGGCCAGAAGATCGTCGCCGAAAATGTTTGGCGCGTACTGAAAACCGTTTTGTAGTCAAATTTCGAGGGTATCTTGCTATCCTCAATATTCAAATCCCCGCATCCTCCCCGGATGCAATCCGCCTTCTTATGGATTTTGCCGCGCAACTCAATGCCATCAAACAACTACTCAGCCAGGGCGAACTGGAAAAAGCCCTGGGTCTGTTGATCCCGTTACTCGAACAACAAGGACCCGCGGCAACAGAATTTGCCCAAATAGCCAGGGTCAATCAGGCTGATTTTTTTCGGTTAAAATCCGATCATCTGCGCGGCACGGTCCAGACAGACGACGCCCGACTCATCACCAACCAACTGACTGCCAGCGCCCTCAGCATCGTCAACGACCTGCTCGCAGGCCGCACACAGCCTGGCGGACCAAGTAATGAACCCAGCCGATCACAAGCCTGGCGCTATTACCTGGCCGGAGGAATCGTCACACTCGCCCTGGCATTGCTGGCCTGGCGTATTTGGGGCGGAAATGACGAGCAACCGGACAATGGCTGCCCGGGCTGGGGCAAAAATGCCGGCATGTGCGTTATGGTCCTTCCTTTCAAACACACCGGCGCCGACAAATCGGCCAAACCTGAATTCGAGATCAGCGACGGACTCAACGACCTCATTCAGGCCACCCCGGGGATGAAAGCCATTGCCGACGTACATGAGCGCTACGACATTGATAAAAACTACCCCAACCCCGTCGAAGCCGCCGAAATTGCCCGCAACTGCAGTGCGCAGATGATCGTTTGGGGCCGCATCAACCAGTCGACCGGCAAATCCTACTCACTCGACGTGCGCTACAAATTGCTCGATGCCGGCGGAGTGCGCTATTCCGGCGACACCACCATCAGCCGCCTGTTGACCGTTACCGACGAGGGCCGCTGGATGCAGGACGTGGAATCGGTCACCCGGCTCCTGTATTTCGTGCTGGCCAATCAACTCCGGACGCCTATCGCCGCCAATTTTCAACTTCAAAATAAAGATGCTGAAAAATCAATACCCGATTCAGCCGGCCTGGTCAGTGCCAGCAAGACAGCCGTGGACACCAGCACTGGCCTGACCATGGCTGATTATTACATCCGTACGCAACAAACCCGTGAGGCCCTGGCCGAACTGGACAAAATACTGGACGCTTATCCCAATCATCAGGACGCCCTGCTCAAACGCGGCGCTCTGCGGTACGCCATGGGCGATTATCCCGGCGCCGCCAACGACCTCGAAGGCGTGTCGGCTCAAACGCGCTCAACCATGCCGGCCTTGTATGAAGTGCGCGCCGACGCCTACCTCAAAAGCGGCCAACCCGATAAGGCCGACCATGAATTGGATAAACTGAAAAAAGAGGGCACAAAAGACAACACCTGGCTCGACCAGAAAAAACGCGAAGTGCGCGATAGCAGTCTGGCGCTGAGTACCCGCCTGGAAAAAATTGAAAAACTGGCCAACCAACGCCCAACCGATAAAAAAGCCCGGCTCGATGCCGCCCGCGCCAGTCTGGGCATCGGCGATGCCGATCGCGCCCTGACCAATGCCAACAAAGTCATCCGGCAAGACCCCGCCAACGTGGCCGCCATTCAGCAGGCCGTAGAAGCGCAACTGATGAAAGGCGATACCGCGGCAGCCCAAAAAACCATACAACAAGCGGAGAAATCCGGGGTGAACGTCAAAAGCATAGACTGGAAGCCGGTTGTTCGGCCGTTGATCAAGGAGTAGCCGTAGCGCCACTGTAGCGCCACTGTAGCGCCGACCTCCAGGTCGGCGATGCTACGGGCAGAAATGAACCGCGATTAACTGCCAGTGCCGGAAGCGCTCCTGCTTATCTAACGATCATGGCATTGGCTTTTAATCGCGGGGTGTTTCTTCTCTCAACTGCGCCGACCTGGAGGTCGGCGCTACAGGCGGCGATGCTACGGGCAGAAGTGAACCGCGATTAACAGCCAACGCCAGGAACGTATCTGCTCTTCTTTCAATCGTAGCATTGGCTGGTAATCGCGGGGTATTTCTTCTCTCAGACTCGCCGACCTGGAGGTCGGCGCTACAGGGGCGCTAAAATGACACTATAAGCCAATGCAACTTACACCCAAAGACATAATCATCGAACTGTTGGCAGCCATCGGACTGGCACTGACGCTTGGCGTTGCCGCCTGGTATTACGGACACCTTCCGGAGACTATCCCCACGCATTTCGGCCCCAATGGCCAACCCGACGGTTTTAGCCAAAAATCACGTATTTTTATGCTCCCGGCCCTGGGACTGGCTATTTACATCGCCATGACCCTCATCAGCCGGGCTCCCCACAAGTTTAATTACCCTGTAACCATCACACCGGAAAACAAGGAAATGTATTACCGGCGCGCGGCTGGACTCGTCCGTTTTCTCAAAGCCTTTATTATGTTGTTGTTTGCCTACATCGTCTGGAGCACTGTGCAAATTGCGCTGGGGCACGCAGAGGGACTGGGTTGGTGGCTGGCGGTGTTGGTACCGCTGATTACAATGGGTAGTATGTTCTATTTCACAACCCGGAAATAAACGCAGATGCGTTTTCAACCACCCTGAAAGAAAGAAGCGAACCATCTGCCTGCCCCGGCAAAAATCAACAACCAGATCAGGCCCTTGGCCAGAAAAAAGAGAAAGCCCAGTAAGCCGAACTTTTTCAACCACTTCATTTTCATCTCGATAAAAGGTGATAGGTCCTGAACGTGCTTTTCATGGGCGGCTCCTTGCCTTCTTCACGGGCTTTGGCAATATCGGCAAAGCCGCGCTTGTGGCCTTCCAAAAAGGCGTCAGACTGGGTCCATGCCTTGAAAGCATGCTCGTTTTCCCAATGACTGACGACCAGATACTCATCACCGGCATTGGAGGGCTTAAGTACGTGCATGTTCATGAAGCCAGGCATTTGGTCGATTGCGCCGGCGCGGGTTTTGAATAGTTCTTCAAAACGTTCCTGGTAGTCTTCCTTGCAGCGGATATAGTTGATGGCAACAAACATAACGGTGTTGTTTTTTGGCAAAGGTAAATAACTTTTCACATAATTATATTTAGTCTAAATAAAGTATTTTTACAGGTTTTAATCCTAATGCTCTTAGGGTACAGGAAAAAAAGCGCGCCTGGACGGCCATTTCGTCCAGGCGCGCTGTAGCGCCGCTGTAGCGCCGACCTCCAGGTCGGCGATGCTACGGGCAGTAGCAAACCGCGATTAATAGCCAATGCCAGGAACGTATCTGCTCATCTAGCGATCGTAGCATTGGCTTGTAATCGCGGGGTATTTCTTCTCTCAGACTCGCCGACCTGGAGGTCGGCGCTACAGGGGCGCTACAACGGCGATCAAGGGCGACGGACCAGGCTTTTCAAAACCTCTTCATTCACCTTGACCGGATATTCCTTGCGCAGTTCTTCGATCCATTGTTTTTCCAGGTAGTCCTGATAGTCGGCCACAGCATAGCCGCGGGCGTCGGAAAGCCCCTTGGCAGCAGGCGGTTCGATGCTTTCGACTTTGAAAAACGCGGTGGTTTTGGCGGTAGCGTCTGTTTTGGATTCGCTCATGGCGCCGGCTTTCCATTTGCCTTCGAGGTCTTTGTTTTTGCCTTTTTCAAATTTCTTTTCCGTCACCGACACGACTTCCGGCTGTCCTTTTTTGTTGAATTTTTTCAGCACGTCGGCCGAAGGCTTTTTAGCAGCCAGATCGCGAACCTTTTGGGCAAGTACGGGGTCGTCGGTTTTGATGGTATAAAAAGTGACGGTAGCGCGTTCATCCCACTTGTATTTTCCGGCGAGTTGCGCCTGGAAATACTGTTCGAGGCCCGTGGTATCGGTATTGGCGCGGTCCCAGACGTACTGTTTGGTCGCATCGAAAAGCAGGATACCTTCTTCGTATTCGCGCATAAGCGATTTGAAATCGGGGTATTTGTTTTCGAGCTGCGACTCTTCGAACTGCATGGTGGTTTCGTCCTTCCAGCTCTTGTAGAGTTTGTTGATCGTTTCTTCCACCGGGTAGCCTTTGCCGCGCATACGGTCGCGGCTGGCGCGCAGGCAGTAGTCTTCAAAGTCGGAAAGGGTGTATTTTTTATCGCCGAATTCCATCAGCACGATGTAAGCCTTGTTGGGGCTGGGTTTCCAGCGGAAGGTGTGGAAAAGCGTGTCGTGTTGTTGGGCCGTCCAGCGTTGCAGCACTTCGGGGTATTCCTTGAAATTGCTTTCGCGCTGAATACGGCTGATCATGCTTTGTTTGGCGATTTCGCTGCGACTGTCGCGTTTGACCCGTTCGGTGAGGCTTCGTTTGGATTGTTCGAAGGTACCCACGCCGCGATGGCTGACGCGTTTGATGATATGGTAGCCGATGGTGGTTTCGACGGGCTGGGTGTAGTCGCCGTCTTTGGCAAGGGCAAATGCGGCATCCTCGAAACCTTTTTGATAGCGGTTGATGCCGAAAAAGCCGATATAGCCTCCTTTAGCGGCGGTATTTTTATCTTCTGAATAGCGGGCGCAGACTTCGTCCCATTTGGCGCCGGTTTGCAGCAAGGCATAAATACTGTCGGCTTTCATACGGGCCTGCGCCTGTTTTTCGGGGGTATCGCCTTTGCGGATCAGGATTTGAGCGACTTCCATTTCGCCACGCGCGGGCCGGAAACCATTGACACGGATGACGTGGTATCCGCCGTTGGAACGTACCGGGCCTACGATATCGCCGGGTTTGGCGCTGTACACGGCTTTTTCCATGGCATAATACCCGTCGGGCAACATGGCATTGACGTAGCTGAGGTTGCCTCGGTTTTCTTTCACCGTTTTGTCCATGGAGCTGTCGATAGCCAGTTGCTCGAAGTTTTTGCCGCTGCGAGCCAGACGCAACAGGTTGTTGGCGCGGTTGTAGGCGGTAAGGGTATCTTTGGCGGAAGCGTTGCGGTCGCAGGCAATAAAGATGTGACTGATATCGACATCCTGCTGCATGCGGTCATAGGCCTCGCGCACGAGTTTGTCGGTCACTTCCTTGTCAATCAGATACGAATTGGCCAGTTGCCGGCGATAGCCGTCAAGTTCGGTTTTGGTGGCCATCACCGTATCGAGCTTCATATCGCGCGCTTTCTGGACCTTGAGTTTGAATTTGATGTAGAGGTCGAGGTATTCGCGGAGCGAGGCTTCGGAAAAGTCGGCTTTGTCCTGGTTGGTTTTGGCGTAGATGTATTTGAATTCATCGACGCGAACAGGATTGCCTTTGACCGTAAATAGCACCGGATTGGTATCCTGGGCCTTGGCGGAGCCTGCCAGTATCAGGAACAGGCCGCACAGGGCGAACAGTTGTTTGAACATCATGTTAGAAGGAAGTTGTGGCGTGATTTTTATAAAAATGGGTAAAAAAGGTGGGCAAAATTAGAAAAGGGGGCGGGAAACGCGGGGCTGAACGGCGTTTTTGTAAAATGTTAACAGGGGCGAACGGCTTTTACATACAAGCTCAGTCGTTGCTCACCGCGCCAGGTGTCTTCGTGCAGGGTGTAGGCCACGTCGAAAGGCCGGTCTTGTACTGCCCGAAAGGCATCGCCCATTCCGAAACCGATACCTCGGGCCACCAACTCATGCCCCTGCTGCCGGAGGCTCAGCCGAACGTGATTGTTGTCGAGGAAACGACTGCTGCCCGCGTCGACAACGTTGCGGGTCATAAAAACAGGGCTCATATTATGCGGCCCGAAAGGCGCAAACTGGCGAAGCGTGCGCCAGAATTTCGGGGTGATGTCGGCAAAATTCAGTTCCGCGCTCAGGTCGAGGGCCGGATGTTCGTCTTCCGGCCGCAGCCGGGTCTGGGCCAGCGATTCGAACCGTTCGGTAAATGCCGCGACATTTTCCACCGGCATTTGCATACCCGCGGCGTGTGCGTGGCCGCCGTACGAGTAAAACAGTTCTTCGCATTGCTGCAATGCTTCATACAGGTCGAATCCGGGCACCGAACGCGCCGACCCCACGGCACGGCCCTCGCTTTCGGTGAGAATGACCGAAGGGCGGTGAAAATGCTCCGTCATACGGCTGGCGGCGATTCCGATCACGCCTTTGTGCCACTGCGGGTTGAACAATACGATGCTCTTGCGCAACTGCCAGTCGGGCCGGTCGAGAAATTCGCGCCGCGCCTCGTCGGCCATGGCATAGTCCACTTCGCGGCGCTGTCGGTTGCGCAGTACGAGGGCATTGGCGTGGTCGAGCGCGCTGTTTTTATCCTTGCTCAGCAACAGCCGGACGGCCTCGCGGGCGTCGCCGAGGCGGCCGGCGGCATTGATCAGGGGGCCCAGGCCAAACACCAGATCGCTGATCTCGAGCGGATAACTTTTTCCGCTGCGGCTGACGAGCGCCCAAAGCCCCAGGCGCGGGTTGCGGTTGATTTTTTCGAGACCGAAATGCGCCAGCGTGCGGTTTTCGCCGGTCATCGGCACCACATCGCAGGCGATGCTCACCACGACGAGATCGAGCAGGTGTACGATCTCGTCGGTTGGCATATCTTGTTTCAGGCTGTACGCCTGGGCCAGTTTGAAGGCGATTCCGCAACCGCTGAGCTCCTTGTATGGGTAGGGGCAATCGGGGCGTTTGGGATCGAGATTGGCCACGGCGTCAGGCAGGGTTTCTTCGGGCAAATGGTGGTCGCAAACGATAAAATCGATCCCCATCGACCGGGCCCGGGCCACGGCATCGTGGGCTTTGATACCGCAGTCCATGGCGATAATCAGGCTGCACTCGTTTTCACGGGCATAACTGACGCCGGCCTGGCTGACGCCATAACCCTCCTTGTCGCGGTCGGGCAGGTAATAATCGAGTTTGTGGTAAAAGCCCGACAAAAAGGCATACATCAGGGCCACACTGGTGGTGCCGTCCACGTCATAATCGCCGTAGAGCAGGATTTTTTCCCCTTGAAGGATTGCGCGTTCGAGACGGGCAACGGCCCGATCCATATCGCGCATCAGAAAAGGGTCGTGCAAATGATCGAGCGCCGGACGAAAAAACTTGTGGGCCTCGTCATAGTTCCGGACGCCGCGTTGCACCAGCAGGCGGCAAAAAACCGGCGCCACCGGCAGCGCTTCCCGGAGTTGCTGAACGGCCGTTTCATCGGTCGGAATGGGTAACCAGCGGTGTTGTTTCATAATGGGGGCTAAAGGCATGTAGTTGGAGCGAAGGTAGTTGGCGAAGAAAAAAATTGTGCGAAAAGCGCCCTCCGGCCGCTAAATTTTTTTCAACATTGCCCGCCCTAATCTGTTGCTCCGACATGTCGCGTTCAAATAAATTTGTGTGTATTCACGGCCATTTTTACCAGCCGCCGAGGGAAAATGCCTGGCTTGAGGTGGTCGAACAACAGGAAAGCGCCCGCCCGTATCACAACTGGAACGAGCGCATTACTTTCGAATGTTACGAGCCCAATGCCGCCGCCCGCATCAAGGACGGCGCGGGCTGGATCTCCAAAATCCGCAACAATTACAACCGCATTTCCTGGAATTACGGCCCCACCCTGCTCTCCTGGCTCGAACAGGCCAACCCCGACGTGTACCACTTGTTGCAACAGGCCGACCGCCGCAGCGCCGAAAAATTTGGCGGACACGGCAGCGCCATGGCCCAGGCGCACAGCCACCTGATCCTGCCCCTGGCCAATTATCGCGACAAAATCACACAGGTGTGGTGGGGTATCCGCGATTTTGAATATCGCTTCGGCCGTTATCCCGAGGGCATGTGGCTGCCCGAACTGGCCGTCGACACCGAAACCCTCGAAGTGCTGGCTTCGCACGGCATCGTGTTCACCGTGTTGTCGCCTAGGCAAGCAAAAGCCATCCGAAAAACGGGCGATACCGCCTGGCGCGAGGTCAATGAAAGCACCCTCGATACCCGGCGGCCCTACTGGTGCCTCCTGCCCAGCGGCCGGCGCATCGCCTTGTTTTTTTACCACGGCGGCATCGCCCACGACGTCGCCTTCGGCGGTCTGCTCGACAACGGCAGAGCCTACGCCGAACGTTTGCTGCACACATTCGACGCCAACAGCGAGCCCCAACTGGTGCACGTCGCCACCGACGGCGAAAGCTACGGCCACCACCACCGCTACGGCGAAATGGCCCTGGCGGCATGCCTCAACCATATCGAAGACGGCCAGCACGCCAAACTGACCAACTACGGACAATTTCTCGAACTGTTTCCGCCGCAATACGAGGTGCTGATACACGAGAACTCGTCGTGGAGCTGCGCCCACGGCGTCGAGCGCTGGCGCTCCGATTGCGGCTGCAACACCGGCGGCAACCCGGGCTGGCACCAGCGCTGGCGCGCCCCGCTGCGCGATACGCTCAACTGGCTGCGCGACCGCCTCATCCCGCTGTACGAGCAGGAAGGCGCCCGGCTGTTCCGCGACCCCTGGGCCGCCCGCAACGACTACATCGACGTGATGCTGCGCCGCGACGAGGCCGCTGTGTCGGCTTTTTTGAAAAAACACGCCCGCCGAACCCTCAGCCCTCTGGAAGAAGTGACGGCCCTCCGGCTCATGCAAATTCAGCGCTACTCGGTGCTGATGTTTACGAGCTGCGGCTGGTTTTTTGATGAAATTTCGGGCATCGAAACCAACCAGATCCTGCAATACGCCCTGCGGGCCATGGACTATGCCCACGACCTGAGCGGCATAGAACTGCACAACGAATTCGTGCGCCGCCTCTCCGCCGCGCCCAGCAACCGCTACGCCAACGGAGCCGTAAGCTACCTCAAAAACGTGGTGCCCACCCGCGTCGATCTGGCGCGCGTGGCCATGCACTTCGCCGTCGCCTCGGTATTTGAAGAACAACCCGAAGACCTCGACCTTTTCAACTACACCGCCAAACCCGAGTTTCTCGACGTACTTGAAGCGGGAACCCAACGCCTGGCAGCAGGCCGACTTATCATTCGCTCCAATCTCACCCGTTTTGAACGAAGTTTTAGTTTCGCAGCGCTGTACCTGGGCCAGCAGCACCTCATCGGCAACATCAGCGACACGATGAATGCCGCCACCTTTGAGGAAATGTACCAGAAAACGGCCGAAGCTTTCCATGCCGCCAACCTGGGCGAGGTGATGGGCATCTTGCAACAATATTTCGGTCCCGAGAAATTCTCGCTGAGCAGCCTTTTTACCGATGAAAAAATCAAGATCATCCGGGAAATCACGCACCATAGCCTTGAATTGGCCGAACTGAATTTCCGCAACGTTTATAACGACAACTACCAGCTCATGTCGGGCCTGCCCGATGCCGGCATGGCGATTCCCGACGCCTGGCGCAACGTCGCCTCTTACGTCCTCAACGCCGATCTGCTGCGCTTCCTCGCCCGCGACAACGGCAACAATCACCTCTCCGAACTCCGCCGCATCGCCGCCGACCTCAAACGCTGGGGTGTAAAACTCTCCGATGAAGAAACCGTCCGCCACGCCGCCGGCGAACGCATCCACAGCGAATTGGTGACCTTCTGGCGCCAGGATGTACCCCTAGCCCGCGTTCAGCGCCTGGCCGACATCGTGGCGCTGCTGTCCGAGATGGGCCTCCAGCCTCGCCTCAGCCGAAGCCAGAACATTTTCTTCCTCGTCACCAAAGGCTACCGGAAAAACGAATGGGATTTTATCAACGAAGACTGGAAAAAAGCCTTTGAACGCCTCGCCGAACTGCTCAGTGTGCGGTTGCGATAAGGGTGTTGGGTTTTGGGCGTTGGGTTTTGGCAAAAGGATTATTGCTGCTCTCTGTGAATGCTTTGGATTACAGGAAAAAATGAACCCAATGGGGCGAAATATTCCTTCAATTCGCTGTGCTGAAATGTGAACAGAAATAACCCTTTTGCCAATACCCAACCCCTAAAACCCAAAACCCGATTCGAGAGCAGCAATAACCCTTTTGCCAAAACCTAAAACCCAACACCCAACACCCCTATCGTACCATCGTATTCAGCAGCATGCCCGTAAACCAGTTAGGGTCGGCTTTGAGCAGGGTGTCGAGGGTTTGGTTGGCTTTATGCGAGAACTTGCGGATGTCGCGTACGACGGCGCAGAAGCTCTCGGATTCGGGGCAGTTTTCCTCTACGCCGACGACCTCGTCGAGCACCTTGAGCATGGGTTCCAGTTCGCGTTTTTTGCGGTTGATGATGATTTGCCGCACGACGGTCCACATGTCTTTTTCGGCGAAAAAATACTCCTTGCGCTCCCCGGCGCGCAGTTGTTTGTGCACCAGACCCCAGTCCATCAGTGCGCGGATGTTCATATTGGCATTGCCGCGCGAAATATTGAGTTCTTCCATCACCTGGTCGGCCGTAAGCGGCTCGTGGGCGACGAGCAGCAGGGCGTGTACCTGCGCCATTGTGCGGTTGATGCCCCAGTCGCTGGCCATTTTGCCCCAGGATTCGATGAATTTTTGCTTGCCTTCGTGAACGTCCATGGTGTGGTTTGACATCGGTCTTGTTGTTGGAAAAGGAAGAGAAGTCCCCTTTGACAGTAGGGTTTGCAAATTAAATACACTTTGCGGGTAAATTGTTTTCAGGAGAAATTGAAAACAGTGAAATAAGCGGCGAATTTTTCAAAGGGGTCGGGGGGGGGTGAGATCGCCGTGCAAGATATCAGCATCGCCCTGCGCGTATACGCTGCCTCGGGTCGATGGCGCATCCTCCTGCGCGGGACCATCTTGTGTGGGACGGCTTAAGGTGGAGGGCAACTAGTGGCCGCGGCTGATATAAACCCTCATAAACGTTATCAACCTTCATCAACCCTCACCAACCATTCGGTATTCGTTACTTTTGCGGTTCCTTTTCCTCTACGCTATGCACGCACACCCGGATATCGAAGCGCTCAACCACCGTATTCACCTCGAAAGCGCCTTTGTCGATCAACTGCAACAAGAAACCTCCCGCGTCATCGTGGGCCAGCATGCCATGCTGGAACGCCTGCTCATCGGTCTGCTGACCAAAGGGCATATCCTGCTCGAGGGTATGCCCGGACTGGCTAAAACCCTGGCGATCAAAACCCTGGCGCAGGCCGTGGAGGCGCGGTTCAGCCGTATCCAGTTTACCCCCGACCTGCTGCCGGCCGACGTGATCGGCACGATGATCTACAACCCGGCGGAATCGAAGTTTTTTGTGCGAAAAGGGCCTATTTTCGCCAATTTCGTACTCGCCGACGAGATCAACCGCGCGCCGGCCAAGGTGCAAAGCGCCTTGCTCGAAGCCATGCAGGAACGCCAGGTGACCATCGGCAGCGAAACGTTTTATCTGGAAGAACCTTTCCTGGTGCTCGCCACCCAGAACCCCATCGAACAGGAAGGCACTTACCCTTTACCCGAAGCGCAGATGGACCGCTTTCTGCTCAAGGTAAAAATCGGATACCCGACCAAAGCCGAAGAACGCGACATCGTGCGCCGCAACCTCAGCGACGAACAGGTGACCGTGCGGCCGGTTGTGTCGCCGGCAACCCTCCTGCGCGCCCGCGACGTGCTTCAGCAGGTGTACATGGATGAAAAAATCGAGCAATACCTGCTCGATCTGGTTTTTGCCACCCGCACCCCGGCCGATTACGGCCTGCGCGAACTGGCCCCTCTGATCCGCTACGGTGCATCCCCGCGCGCCAGTATCGCCCTGGCACAGGCCGCCCGGGCCCTGGCGTTTTTGCGCCGCCGCGGCTACGTCATACCCGAAGACGTGCGCACGATCGCACCCGACGTGCTGCGCCACCGCATCGGACTGAGTTACGAGGCCGAGGCAGAAAACGTCGATACCGAAGAGATCATCTCGCGGGTACTCGCCAAAGTGGAAGTGCCTTGATGAACCGCCTGTCTGCTCGCCCCCAAACCCGCCCAAACTGCTCCCTGACTATGCACAAGCACTACTTGTTTCTCCCCGTCCTCGCTCTGATCGTCGCCGGCCTCTGCCTGCCCGGGCTCGCCTTGGCGCAGCAACCGGCGTCCAAACCGGCCACCAAACCCGCTACCGGTCAGCCACCCGCCGCCAAACCCGCTCCTGCCAAACCCGCCCCTGCTACCCCGGCCACACCAGCTCCCGGCGGCGCCTTGCCGCCCAACGTGAGCGATACGGCCATTGCCCGGCTGTTTGAAAAACCCTCCGATATCAAATGGGTGCGGTATTTCAGCGGCCGGCTCGACGATGTTAGCGGCGTCACGATTTCCCTGGGTTCCGACGGCGCCAAATGCCGGGGCTACCTTTCCTATGCGCAAAGCCGGGCGCGCTTCCGGCTAGACGGCGCCATGAGCAACGATAAAATTCAACTCACCGAATACGATACCCGCAACCAGCGCACCGGTCTGATCACCGGCAAACTCAACGGCAAACGCATCGAAGCCGACTGGCTCAGCCGCGACAGCACCCTGGGCCTGAACCTGCAAGCCGAAGAAGTTGCCGTGGGCCAGGTGCTTGCCGCCGGCCATTGCGGCGACAACAAATGGGCCAACCGATACATCGGTCGTTACAACAACGCCCGGGCCGACTTCGTCCTGTCGAGACTCCACAACGGCGCCCTGTATGGCTATCTCTGGATCGAGGCCGACGGCAAAACCTACCCGCTGCGCGGCAACATCGACGACGACGGCAATTACGAGATCAATGCCCGCCAGCCGGGCGGCGAGATCCCGGCCGCCATTATCAAAGGCTCGCTGAAAGTGCCGCAGACGACCGACATGCAATGGGTGGGCAGCGGCGAACGGCGCAGCCTCAAATTCACCCTGCGCGACAACCTCCTGATCGGTTGCTACGAATCGGCCGACTACACCACCAGCTACGACGCCCTGTACCCCCGCACCCGCTGCGATGCCTGCAATGCCGCGCTCGATAAAAAAGTACAGGACTGGGTGACGCGTTGCAAAAGCGCATTTGCCGCCCAAAAACGCGACGCAACGCCGCCCAACCGCAACGCACTGCGCGCCAGCGCCTGGGCCGACGTGGTGTTCTGGACCGACGACCTGTTCTGCGGTTACCTCATTTTTACCAATTCCTGGGACGAGCGCACCGAAGGCCTTTCGTTCAACTTCAACCTCAAAACCGGCAAGGAAATCCTGCTCGAAGACCTGTTTATCAAATCCTTCAATTTCAAAAAATGGATGGATGACTACTCGCGCAAGGAGTCGCCCAAAATGGCCAAATTCGCCGCCGACCCGCAGTTTCGCGAATGGCTGGCCAAAGACGGCTTCCCGCTGTTTGCCATCCGGCGCGAAGGACTGGAAATGAGCACCTTGTTTCATCCGGTGTACGGCCAGCAGCGTTTGCTGGTGCCATATACCGTGTTGAAACCCTATATGCGCAAAGACAATCCGCTGGCAGAATTCGTCCGCTAAACAAGCGCCATGGATACCGTCGAACTGATCAAAAAAGTAAGGAAGGTCGAAATCAAGACCCGCGGCATGAGCCGGCACCTTTTTACCGGGGGCTACCACAGCGCCTTCAAGGGACGGGGCATGTCGTTCAGCGAAGTGCGGCAGTATCAGTACGGCGACGACGTGCGCAATATCGACTGGAACGTAACGGCCCGAACGGGCGAGCCGCACGTCAAAATTTTTGAAGAAGAACGCGAACTGACGGTCATGCTGCTGGTGGATGTGAGCCGTTCGGCGTTTTTCGGCAGCGCGCGGCCTACCAAGCGCGAATTTTTGACCGAATTGTGCGCCATACTCGCCTTTTCCGCCCTGGAAAACAACGACAAGGTGGGCGTGCTGTTCTTTTCCGACCGGCCCGAACTGTTTTTGCCGCCGCAAAAAGGCCGGCAACACGCCCTGCGCATCATCCGGGAATTGCTGAATTACGAGCCTTCGGGGCGCCGGACCGACCTGGCAAAGGCGCTTCAGTTTACCCGCAACGTGCTGAAAAAGAGGAGCGTTTGTTTTCTCCTGTCTGATTTTCTCGCCGACAACTATGCCAAAGCCCTACGTGTGCTGGCCCGTCGCCACGATTGTGTGGGGCTGCATTGCTGGGACGAACGCGAACGCAGCATGCCCAATCTTGGCCTCCTCCGCCTCAGTGATGCCGAAACGGGCCGCAGCGGATGGGTCGACACGACCGATCCCGACTGGCGGCGGCAGTACACGGCCGGTTTTTTGGAAAAACTCGCGGAAACGCGCGGCATTTTCCAGCAAGCCGGCGCCGATTTGCTGAGCCTGCCGACCCATCAACCCTATGTGCAAACGCTGCTGCATTTTTTCGAACAAAGGGCCGGTAGTCGGTAAAAACAAGCATTCTAAGCGGCGGATTTCTACTTTTGGCCCGCTAACGCCGAGGGTTCCATGTTGCTTGTATTCATCGCGCTTTACCTGATTGCCACCCTGCTGATCGGGTGGTGGGCGTCGAAACGCGTCCGCTCGGCGGCCGATTTTGCGGTCGCGGGCAAACGTTTGCCCACATTTATGGTGGCTTGCGCCTTGTTTGCCACCTGGTTCGGTTCGGAGACGGTCATGGGTGCTTCTTCCGAGTTTATCGGCGATAAAGGCGGAATCCTGGCCGTGATCGAAGACCCCTTTGGCGCCTCCCTGTGTCTTCTTTTGGCCGGGCTGCTGATCGCCCGGCCTTTGTACCGGCTGAATTTGCTCACGTTCAGCGATTATTTCCGGCTGCGCTTCAATCGCTCGGCCGAAGTCGTGTCGGCGCTGGTAATGGCGCCCTCGTATTTCAGTTGGATCACGGCGCAGCTGGTCGCGCTGGCCACGGTATTGCAAGCGGTCAGCGGCCTGGAGCGCGACTGGGGCGTGGTGATTTGTACGCTGCTGGTGCTGTTTTATACCTATATCGGCGGCATGTGGGCGGTGGCGATCACCGATTTCGTACAGACGCTCATCATCATAGCAGGCATGGCTGCACTGGCGGTCGACCTGACGATGCAGGCGGGCGGTATCGGGCCGCTGGTCGACACTGCCCCCGAAGGTTTCTTCCGGTTTTTCCCGGAAGCCGATTCCGGCGCCGCGATGGGCTGGCTGGCGGCCTGGATGACAATCGGCCTGGGCGGGCTCCCGCAACAGGATATTTTCCAGCGGATCATGGCCGGCAAATCGCTGCAGACGGCCGTTCGGGCCTGTTATATATCATCGGGGATGTATTTCAGCATCGCTCTGTTGCCCCTGCTGATCGCCTATTGCGGCAAATATTTGTATCCCGAGCTGGCGCAGGGCGATCTTCAGATGTTGTTGCCCTCGGTCGTGATGCAGCATACCAGCCTGGGGATGCAAGTGTTGTTTTTCGGCGCCTTGTTGTCGGCCATTCTGAGCACCGCCAGCGGAGCCATGCTGGCCCCGGCCACGGTGATCGGCGAGAACCTGATCAAGCCGTTTTTCCGGAAAATCACGGACGCCCAGTTGTTGCGCCTGATGCGTTTTGCCGTGGTGCTGGTTGCGCTGGTAACGGGCGGGATGGCCCTTGCCCGCGACAACATCTATGAGTTGGTGGGCGAGTCGTCGGCATTCAGTCTGGTAGCGCTTTTTATCCCGCTGATGGGCGGTATTTATTGGAAAAAAACGTCTCCATTCGGCGCCATGGCGGGTATGTTGGCGGGTTTGGCGGGTTGGCTGCTCGCGCAATGGACCGAGCCCTGGCGTGGCGGCATCTGGCTGGAAATACCGGCCGTTTTTTACGGTTTGGCGGCCAACATACTGGCGCTTGTTATGGGCAGCTTTTTGCGCCCCGAAAACCGCGTAGAGGACCTGGAAGGCGGTGAGCAGAGGGTTTAGTCAAGCGGACTAAACCTCGTTTAATATTTGTTGTTAAGGGCTTCATGTTAAATTCAAACCTATTTTCACATGAAAAACAGTCTATTCCTCTTCCTCGCCCTTAGTTTGACCCAACTCCCCTTATTCGGCCAAACGCTTTCCGCAGACTGGCTCCGAACCATTTCATCACCCGCTCAGCCCGACGAAGTGCCTGCCGAGGGTATCGATTTTGTGACCGATCCGCAGGGTAATTCCTATTTTCTCGGTTATTACTACGACAAACTTTTACTCGAACCAGGTGTATTCCTCGATAATTCGGGCACCGACGACTGGCTGTTTCTGGCCAAATACTCCCCCTTGGGCGATTTGCTCTGGGTCAGCCGGATCACCGGACCGCCCAACGGATTGCCGTTTCAGTTCGGCAGCAGTGGCCGACTGGCAGTCGACAATACGGGCAATGTGTACGTCAGCGGCAATTTCCTGAGCGACTCGGTTATGTTTGGCAACGACGTGCTCGTGCAACGCAGCTGCCAGTTTGGTTGTGAAGAACTGTTTATTGCGCAATACAATTCTGCGGGCATCGCGCAATGGGCCAAAACTATCCGCGCCGCCGACGCCATTTCTCACCAAATCGGCGGCCTGGGCTGCGACGCACAGGGAAATCTTTACCTAGCCGGCATTTACGGCGGCGACTTTCTGGGCTTTCCGGGCAACAACGACTTTGAAGACCTGGCCGGCAACGGGGTGTTTGTGGCCCGGCTCAACAACCAGGCCGAACCCCTGTGGGTGCGCTTTCTGGAAGATAACAGCGCCTTTGCGGAGCTCAACTCGATGGCCGTATCGGCCAACGGCAACATCTTTATCGGCGGCTCCTATTACGACGGTCCGCTGGTATTCAACAACGGTACCACGCTGCCCTTGTTTTCGGATCAAGATTATTACGTGGCCGCCTACAAAGCGGATGGCGCTTTGCAATGGGTTAAAAACCTCCATTCCGACGATTATCTTGACGTGCTCGACCTCGATGCCGACAACCTGGGCAACGTGTACATAGCCTGCGATCTCAGCGGCGAATTGCGCTCCGGCGCCAACCAGCTGATTCCGGCCGGAACCAGTTTTTACACCGGCGTGCTGTTGCGCATGAATACAACGGAATTCGGTCTGCCTGTCGTCATCCCTTACAACGACGACGGCTACACCCTGCTGGCCACCGCCGTATCGCCGGAAGGTCAGTTTTACACCGGCGGTTTTTTCACCGACAGCCCGCTGGAAGTAGGCGACTTCGAGGTGACGAACGTCGGCTGCGCCAATATTCTGATCAGCACCGGTGTCGACGACCAAATTCAGGGCGCCTATTCACTTGGCGGCCCCAATTGCGAGGGCATTTCGAATTTTTACTACGGCAGTGCCATGGATCTCGACGCGTTGGGCAACCTGTACATATCGGGTGTATATTTCCAGGGCCTCGAAATCGACAATTTTGAAGCCTCGGGCGGCGGCATGTTTGTGGCCAAATTGCAAACCGGAACGCCCTCTTCGGCGCCCGAATTTCCTGGCGCCGGCCTGACCTTTCAACTGACGCCCAACCCGACAAGCGGCGCTTTTCAATTGAGTTTTGGCCGAGATGTCTCCGCCGGCTGGGTCACCCTGAGCGACCTGAACGGCCGTGAACTGCTGCGACAACCCATTCAGGGTACTTCAGTAACGCTGACGCCCGACCTTGCCGAAGGTGTTTACCTGGTATATGTTCAAACGCCCGAAGGCCGTTCGGTGCAAAAGCTGACCGTCGGCGGCAAGTAACGAGATTTGGCGCATGTTTAAATTTCAATGGCGATGCGACTGAAATTTAAACATGCGCTAAACAGCAGGAGGGAGCTTGCCGCTGGTTTGCCGTGCTGTACCTTGGCAGCCGCTTGCTCGCGCCGGCCGCAATGTTTGACTTCAAATATGTCCCGTGGATAAAAAAAACGCTCTTCTGCTTGCCCTTGAACTCCTGTGGTGGTTTATCACTGTAATGGTGGTTGTAGCCGTTCTGTACCCGATCCAGAAGGCTATGTACGTATGGCCGTTCAAAGTGTGGAATATTGTTTTTATCGCGGTGTTTCTCACGCTGGCCCGCTACACCTTTTTACTCAAACACACGTTCGTGGCGCGTCGCCAGGTGTTGAAAATTGCGCTCATGCTGTTGATGTTTCCGCTGGTGTTTGCCCTGATCGACGGAATGCACTCTTTTATGAACTACGTTGAGGAACGCGGCTGGGATACCCTGACGGGGCATTTGCCCATGGGGCAAAAAGCGGCTATAGAGCGCTATATCTGGAATGAAATGCTTTTTTTCGGGGTAGGCAGCATCATTGCCGCACCGGTGTTTGCCGGCCGGCTGATGATGTCCATTTGGCGGACGCGCAACAGAGGAACGGTATAGGTGGCTCAAAGGCCGAGGAGATCGGCCAGACTTTTCACAATGCAAACCGCCCCCAGGGTTGTCATGACATACATGACAGTGGTAAACGACTGGTCGGAGTGAAACATCAGAAAGTTGATGCCGAAACTAAGGCCCATCAGGCCCACGCCTGCGCACAACCACACACGGCCGCGTTGGGCGGCACGCCGGTTTTTCTCCCGCATTTCAGCGTCGTTGGCGATGTTGACTTCGGCTACGTTGTTATGGGTGGTGTTGTGTATCGGCTCCATGATTAAGGCGGCTTGATTTTGGTTTGGAAATCGAAATCGGAATTACTGTCGGGAATAACAGTACAAGAGTAATAATGTTTTGCGAAACCCAACAATCCCGCACGATAATAATTTTTTCAAAGAATAAAAGCCGACAAATACGGGAGCGCCCGCCAAGTCGCCTTTTATAATCCGGCCTACCCAACCCTGCCCGGAAAGCATGCGTAATGGAAGAAACATTCATTCATAAAAAAGCATGCACCAATGAAAAATCTCCTTTATTTCCTGTTTCCCGCCTTGTTGATGGCTTTTGTCTGGCAATCGTGCTGGAAAGACGATGCGCCACCCTTTTTCGAGCCTACGGCCGAAGTTTCCTTTTCCGGCCGGGTGACCGACGCGCAAGGGCAGCCGGTGACCGATGCCGCCGTGCGAGCCGGCGGCGCATTTGCCAAGACCGACGAAAACGGCATATTTCGCCTTCAGGCCGTGCGTCTGCCTGCACGCGACGCCCGGCTGTCGGTCAACAAAATTGGTTATTTTGAATTTTCGCGCAGCTATATCGTCGAAGAAGGCGCCACAAAACTGGTGGAGGTTCAACTTGTCACCCGCGAATTGGTGGGTACGCTGAATGCTTCCGCGGGCGGCGCCCTTACGGTGCCAGGCGGCGGCAAACTGGACTTTCCGGCCGGTTCGGTTGCCCGTCCCGACGGCAGCGTGTACAACGGAACCGTACGCGTCTTTGCCCACTATATCGACCCGACTTCCGACAACTGGTACCTGCAAATGCCCGGCGACCTGCGCGCCCTCAACCTCGTCGGCGAAGAAGTGGGGCTCGTGACCTTCGGCATGATGGCCGTCGAACTGGAAAGCAACGCCGGCGAACCCCTGCAGGTCGCCGCGGGCCAAACCGTGGAAATCCGGATGCCCGTGCAAACTGACCAAAACTCGGCGGCGCCGGAAACCATCCCGCTGTGGTGGTACGACACGGATCGCTCCCGCTGGATCGAGGAAGGCAGCGCCCAGCGCCAGGGCAACGAATACGTCGGCCGGGTGAACCATTTTACGTGGTGGAACTGTGATTTTCCGGGAGAACGCATACAATTGAGCGGCCAGGTATTTTTGGGCGACCTCGACCACCCTTTGTCGGGCGTACACGTGTGGGTATGCCCGCAGGATGCCTCGATCGGCTGGGGTTGCGGACACGGAGAGACGGATATGGGAGGCAATTTTGCGGGCGGCGCGCCGCTGGGTATCCCGCTCGAAATAAGGATCGATATTTTTTCCGGGCCTTGTGCCGGCCAAACCCTCTACAGCCAGTCGATCGGGCCGTTCAGCGCCGATACCGATCTGGGGGCGATCATCATACCGGGCGATCAGTTGCAGCCATTTATCGTAAGCGGCCGCGTAGTGGATTGCAGCCAGCAGGCGGTGACCAGCGGATATGCGCGGATTTCCAGCAATGGCCTTACGGGATATGCCTTTACGGACAATGACGGCAATTTCACGCACACCTTCGTTTGCCTGCCTACGCCGGCCGACGTAACGGTAACAGCTTACAACACGGCTTTGCTGCTTCAATCGGCGCCTGAGACTTTCACCAACGCGGTTTCGCCGCTGGCAACCGGCAATCTGGAAACGTGCAACACGCTGACTGAATTCATTCAATACCTGCTTGACGGCGTGAGTTTTGTGGATGCTGACCCCGCAATTGAGTATTGGGCGCCTTATACCAACATCTACGGGGGGCAGACACCCTTCTTCATCAGTTTTTCCAATAATGCGCAAACGGGCGACTTCCCGGTACTCGGTTTTTCCGTCGGGCAGGATTCGATCGGGACCCCTAATATCACGACTACCGTGACCGAATTCGGCAATCCCGGCGAACACGTGATCGGCAGTTTCAACGGTACTTACCAGGACATTCAAGGCAACAACCATACGCTCTCCGGCAGTTACAAGGTGCTGCGGCAATGAGGGAGGAGAGGGAATATGTGTCCCTTGTGATATTATTTCACGCAAAGTCGCAAAGCGCGCGAAGCTTATGCTCCTTTGGCGGCTTTTGCGACTTTGCGTGAATTTCAACAGCAGTTGAATATACCCTTACGTCTTCGGCTTATCCGGCGCCGGAGCGCTGGCGTGGTAGTCTTTTTGAATCTGGCCGGCGTAGTTATCGAGCAATTCGAGGATGCGTTCGCGTTTTTCCGACTGTACGATGAGGCCGATATGGTGTTCCATATTGCGCAATCGCCAGACGATTTCCGGGTCTTCGAACTGATTGTCGTCGGGCCACTCCTGGCGGGTAAGCGAAACAATGATACCGGCGTACAGTGAATTGATTTTCGGCAAACTGTATTGCTCTCCTGTCGCGACGGCGACTTCCAGGCGTGCCCATTCGTACCAGATATTGATTCCCGACGAATATTCCACCATCTCGGCCAGGTGCGCCCCGCCCACACGGGAGGAGGTTTCGAGGAAATAAAACTTGCCGTCGTCGTGGCTCTTGATGAATTCGGTATGGCTGGCGCTGTATTGCATGCCGAAGGCGGTCATTACGTTGCTGGTCGCCTTGTGCAGTTGTTTTTCGTCTTTGGAGCCAAAAGGCACGACCGCGCTGCGGAAAATTCCGCCGCCGTGCGCCACGTCGAACGGCGGGGCCAGGTATTGCGATGCGCGGGCAAAAACGATTTTTCCACCTTCGGACAGGGCGTCGACGTGGTACACGTCGCCGGGTTTGAACTGCTCTACCAGGAAATTGTGCCGTTCGCCGCCAAGCGAGTCGAGGTGCGCCCAGAGTTCTTCTTTGGAGTGAACTTTTTTCATACCCGTGGCAGAAGCCTGGAAACGCGGCTTGACGATCCAGGGCGTGGGCGTTTTGTCGGCAAACTGGTTGATCTGCTCGTCGTTGAACAGGGCGGAGAAAGGCGGCACCAGGATGCCTTCTTCCTGGGCTTTCATACGCATGGCCAGTTTGTCGCGGAAGTGTCGCGCCGTCGTCTGGCCCATACCCGGTATGCGGAAGTGTTCGCGTAGTTCGGCGCCTTTTTCCACATCGAAATCGTCGAGCGCCACGATGCGGTCAATTTTATGGTTGCGCATGAGCCAGGCCAGGCCGCTGATTACGTCGAGCATGTGCCACTCATTGTTTTCTCCCTGATTGACAAAAAATATCTCGTCGATGGCCTCGCGGGCCCAGGGCTTGTGCTCCAGTTTTTTGGAGGTCAGGAAATACACTTTTGCGCCTGCCGCTTTGGCGCCGCGCAGGAAGTCGTTGCCTTTAAAATAGCTGGAAATGCAGAGAAATGTCGGTTGCTTGCTCATGGCGGTGTTCGTGTGAAACTACGGATGAGGCAAAGCAACGAAAAATATTGAGGATTTGAGGATGTGAAGATGCAAGGATTTGACCGCGCATCGCTTATGGTCCGCAGCCTCAGGTTTTCTGGTGTTTTTTCTTGGCGGCCGGAAACAGAATGTTGTTCAGGATAAGCCGGTAACCAGGCGAGGTCGGGTGCAGGTTCAGGTCGGTGGGCGGGTCGCCGACGAAGTGGCGGTAGTCTTCGGGGTCGTGGCCGCCGTAATAAGTGAAAAAGCCCTTTCCATAGGCGCTGTGGATATAGCGGGCCTCGTTGGCGGGTTTGTTTTCCCCCATGATGAGCACCTGGGGTTTGATAAATTTTTTGATAAAAGCCGTGCTTTGCCCCATAAAACCCTTCACTGTGCGGGTATGGCACTGGGTGAGCATGGTGGGTACGGGGTCCCATTTGGCTGAAAAATCGAACAGGGTGAAATAGTCCTGTTCCGGATCGACGTTGCGGCCGAGGTTGTGATCCACGGTGGAGTGTTCGTAGGTCAGCGGGTCGCGAATAAGTTGAAAATCGGTGAACGCCAGGGTTTGGGAGAAATCCAGTTTGGACTGGGCGTTCGGGTCGGCCGGGTCGCCGTCGTAAATTTCCGCGCAAATATCGACGCCATTGGCGGCCAGGGCGATGTCGTAGGTGTCGGTGGCGGAGCACATGGCGAACATGAAGCCGCCGCCCATCACGTATTCACGGATTTTTTTGGCCACGGCGAGTTTGAGTTCGCTGGTTTTATCAAAACCGTTCTGGCGGGCGAGGCCTTCCATCATGCGCACGTGGTCGCGGTACCAGGGCTGGTTGTGGTACGACGCGTAAAATTTGCCGTACATGCCCGTAAAGTCCTCGTGGTGCAGGTGCAGCCAGTCGTATTCGAGCAATTTGCCTTGCAGCACTTCGGTGTCGTACACCACGTCGTAGGGTATTTCGGCGTAGGTCAGCACCATGGTCACGGCATCGTCCCAGGGTTGTATTTCTTCGCCTTTTTCGTTTTTTTCGGGGGTATAAACGGCGATTTTGGGCGCTTTTTCGAGTTTGATGGCGTCCATGTTCACCTCCGGATTGGCGATTTCGTTGAGGATATTGGTGAATTGCGCGTTGGCAATCACTTCGTAGCTCACGCCGCGTGTTTTGCACTCTTTTTCAAAAGTCGGGGTGTATTCGAAGCAAAAACTACCGCCCCGGTAGTTGAGCAGCCACCAGGCTTCCACGCCCTGGGAAATGACCCAATACGTGATGCCGTAGGCTTTGAGGTGGTTGCGCTGGCTCACCTCGTCCATCGGCAACAAAATATAGGAAGCGCGGGCTTGTTGGGCGGCCAGTGCCAGCAGAGCAAAAACAACGAGAAATTTACGCATGTCGTAACGTGTTGATAGGCGTGGGGAAAACGCCATCGGGCGGAAAAAGATTTTCCAGCCCGATGGATCAGGCAAAAATACAACCGAAAGAGGCGAAAGACGCGCCCTTCTGCGACCAAGGAGGCCCGTTCGCCGAAAAATGACCGGTTCATTACCGTGAGGAGCGCGTATTTTTCCGGGGTGGAACGCCGGTGCAGAAATATTTCCTTGCTGGAAACAGCCTCCTTCTCCCGTTCGGGAGCGGGTCTGCTCCTGTTCCTGCTTTTTCCCCTTGCGCTTTTTTCGCAGGTCGCCGACTCCCTCGCGCGCCTGCTCAAAACCGCGCCGCCCGACACCCACCGCGTCATTCTGCTCACCGATCTGGCCTGGGAAATCAACGAAACCGACACCGATGCCGCCGCCGCCCGCCTGGATGAAGCCATCCGACTGGCGCAACAATTACGCTTCGTGCCAGGAGAAGCCACGGCATGGAATGGCCTGGGAGTAGTGGAGGAAATTCGGGGCAACTGGGCCAAAGCCATCGAACATTATCAAAAAGCCCTGCAATTGCGCGAACAAATCGGCGAGCCCCGCCTCGTCGCCGCCAGCCTCAACAACCTGGGCGTAGCTTACGAAAACCTGGGCGAGTACGACAATGCACTGGCCTATCACCGACGCAACCTGGACATCGTCCGGCAACTCCGCGATACCGTGCGCATCGCCCGCGCCCACCTCAACATCGCCGGCGTGTACGAACGCTTTGGTTTTTATCCGGAAGCCTTCGATGAAGCCAACAACGCGCGCTACCTCCAGGAAGCCCGACGCGAAAACGGCTACGAACTGGCCAAAACCTATACCATGCTCGGCCATGTGCGCTACGAAACCGGTCTCTGGCTCGAAGCCGCCCGCTGGTACCGCGAGTCGCTCCGCCTGCGTCAGGCACTCGACGATCCCTACGAGCTAGCCCTCGCCTACAACGATCTGGGCAATGCTCTCGACGAATTCGGCGACAAAAAAAACAACACCGACTCCTCCAAGGCTGCTATTTCCTACTACGAAAAAGCCCTGAATCTGTACCGCGATCTGGAAGACGAACCCGGTATCGCCGACGTGCTCAACAACCTCGGAACCGCCTACAAACACCTCGGCCAATACGACAAAGCCCTGCGCCTGGCCCGCGACAGCGAAGTCATTCGCCTCCGCCTCGACGACCAGCAGGGCCTCATGGAAACCTACAACACCCTGGGCGATACCTATTATCGGCTAAAAAAGTACGCGCCGGCCCTCGAATACACCCGCCGCTACCACGACATCGCCCAACGCATCGGCAATGAAAACTATCTGCAAAAAGCCTACAAGGATTTTGCCGAAATCTATGCCGGCATGGGCAATTACAAACAAGCCTACGAATACCACAAACGCTACGAAGAACTCCGCTACCGCCGCCTGGGGCAGGATCAGATCCTGTTCTTCGAACAACGCGAAGGCCTCTTTACCGATATGCGCCGCAAGGATTCGCTCGACCTCGCCGCCCGCGAAGTAGAACGCCAACGCACCAATCTGGCACTCCAGGATGCCGAACTCGACCGCGCCCGTATCCGCACCTGGGCCGTCGTCGGCGGCGCCCTGGCACTGGCTGCTCTGGCCCTGCTCCTTTACAACCGCAACCGCATGCGCGCCCGCGCCAACCGCGAACTCGCCGCCAAAAACGCCCTCATCGAACAGGAGCGCCAACGCGCCGACCAACTCCTTTACAACATTCTCCCCGCCGAAACCGCCGAAGAACTCAAGGCCAACAATACCGTCCATCCCGTTCGGTACGAATCGGTTACGGTCATGTTTACCGATTTTGAGGGCTTTACCAAAATTGCCGAATACCTCTCGCCGGAAGAACTGATCGGCGAACTCAACGAGTGTTTCCTTTTGTTCGACGCCATCGTCGAACGATACGGCCTGGAAAAGATCAAAACCATCGGCGACGCCTACATGTGCGCCGGCGGATTGCCTACTCCCAACAATACCCATCCGCTCGACGTGGTTCGCGCCGCCCTCGATATGCAGGCAGAACTGGCCGCCCGCATGTCGGAGCGAAAAACAGCCGGCCGGCCGGTATTTGCAATGCGCGTCGGCATACACACGGGACCGGTCGTGGCCGGGGTAGTCGGCAGCCACAAATTTGCCTACGATATCTGGGGCGACACTGTCAATACCGCCGCCCGGCTCGAAGAAGAGGGCGTGACCGGCAGGGTCAACATCTCCGATACAACGTACCAATTGGTCAAAAACCACTTTGCCTGCTCTTATCGCGGCGAACTGGAAGCCAAACACAAAGGGCGTATCAAAATGTGGTTTGTGGAAAGCCGGCTATGAGCGGGCAAATTGTTCCAGCAGCCACTCCCGCTCCGTCAGCACCGCTTCGTTTTCAATTTTTTGCCGCATGGCCGACACTTCTGCCTTGTCGTTCCAGTTCAAGGCAATCAGTTTTTGCGTATACCTGGCCAGGTTGAGGTAATTGTTGCGGTGATAGCCCAGGCCCGGTTTCCGGCGGATGTAGATGATGAATGCTTCGAGGTGAGCGTGCAGCACCTCGTACTCGTCGAGCGCATAATAGATTTTCAGTGCCATGGTTTTGGCGGCCATGTTGAGCAACGGGTCGTGGTAGTTGGCATTTTGTAAAAGGGCAAGCGCATCGTCGTATCGTTTTCGGGCAAATTCGAGCCGGGCCCGATTGAAACTATATGCGCTGTCGCGGTAACTGCGTTCGAGGGCGTTTCGGTAGCGCTGAATGAAGTGTTCCACCCACTCGTATTCGCGGGTATGCAGCCCTGCCGCCACGATGTTGTAGTAGGTAAAATGCGACAACACACCTTTGTCGAGCAAGTGTCCCTGCGTCAATCCTTCTTTATAAAAATCCATGATGTCGTGGAAAAAAGTGGTCTGCCCCTCATTGACGCGGCGAATACAATAGTTGACAGCGAAGAGATACAGGTCGCGCAGCTCGTCGGGGTCGAATGCCTGGCTTTGCGCCAGAAACTGTTGTTTGAACCGGGCAAAATACCCGGCCGACTCCGGCGACTCCAGCATTTTGAGGCAATAATACCAGGTGGAAATCGCGGGTACTGCCATATAGTCGGCCTGTTGAAGCACCGCCTCCACCGTCTCCCGGAGGCCAAGGCTTCCGGAGGTCCGGAAGCGTGCGCTATAGGCTGTATGCAGGCATAGGTAGCGCAGTTTCTGCGAAAGCCAAAGCAGGTCCGCATTGTCGGAAAGCGCGATCAGATAACTTTCGTCTTCCGGATGGCGCAACGAGGCATAGCGCGCTTCTTCCCAAAGCAACATACCTTGCCGTATGTAGTATTCGCTGTTGCGCAGGGGTTGCTGCGAAAGCCGGTGCTGGGCGAGTTGCAAGGCATCCTGAAAATGCCGTTCCAGCCCCTTTTGCCGCGAAGCCTGCACCAGTGCGCTTTCCTGTGCGCCGGGCGTGGCCATCCATTGTTCGAGCGCCAGAAACTGGTCGGCCAGTTTTTGCAAATAACTCAGCAGGAGGCGCAGCTTTTGCGGGTCGAAAGGCGCCCCCGGACAGGCCCGGGCGTACAAGCTTTCTTTGTCGTCCGACACGTTTTCCAACCCGATGGCCTGGTACAATTGCAGCACGTCCTGCCGCTGATTGAAGTACGGCGACTGCAAAAACTTTATAAAACGACTTTTTTCTACCTTGTTAAGGGCATTCAGGGTCTGGTTGATTTTAGTTCCCCCCATTAGTGTGATAAATTCAAAAAATTGAAAAACAGTTATTTAAACAATAATTTGTTCAAATTTTACTCTACAAAAATAAGAAAATGTATTTGCCGGCCGCAACTTGCCGACCCACCTTTGTCGTACAAACAGACAAATTTTGAATCCACATGAAAAAGATCCTTATCCTGTTCGCCCTGCTGGCTGCTCTTCTGCCCTTCGCGAAAACCGACGCCCAGACCCTGGTCTGCAATGACTTCGTGACGGTTTCCGTCAACCCCGATTGCCAATTCACCGTCGAGCCCGAACACATACTGGAGGGCAATATTTTGCCCAACTGTGTGGTAGAACTCGATAAAACCCTGCCCTACGGCAACGGCCCCTGGGTACCGGCTATTGCCGGCCCCGACGATATCAACATGGCCTATATGGTGCGTGTGCGGCACGTTCCCAGCGGCAATATCTGCTGGGGCAACATCGAGTTTGTCGACAAAATCGATCCAACCATTCAATGCAGTGGCCTGAGCACCGTCGCGCTCGATGCAAGCGGCCAGGCTATCATCAGCCCCGACAATACGGCCACGGTAGCGATCGACGGTTGCACGCCCTCCAACGAACTGGATTTCAGTTTCAGCGGCGGGCAAAGTTCCCTGAGTTTCGACTGCCTCGACCTGGGCATCAACATCGTAAACGTAACGGTCGGCGACGCTTCGGGCAACACGGCCACTTGTCAGACGACGGTACTCGTACACGACCCGCTGAATGCCTGCCAGCCCTGCCTGAGCGAATGCCCCGACCCCGTGGCCGTGAGCTTCGCCACCGGTACGGGAACATTGTTGCCCGCCTTCCAGATTGGCGATTACAGTGTGTTCGATCCGTACGGCGATGCCGCATACAACACGGCTACCTGCCCGGCGGCCACCCTGACGTACAGCGTCGAATATTTCCCGGGCACCGCCGGCCAGTCGTGGTTCGAACGCCACTGGTGGTGGAAAGACGTCAACGATCAGCCGCTCGGCCACTGCGAGCAGGTAATCACCTACGGCAGTACGCAGGTGGTAAATATGCAAGGCACGGTTTACCTCGACACCGACAACCTGAATTGCACCCTCGATGCCGGCGAACCGGGTGTGGATTATTTTTCGATCAGCCTGACCAAACTGCCCTCCGGCGACAGCTATACTTTCTATCCCGGCAACGACGGAACGTACAACCTCAACTTCGAATTGAACCTGGGCGACACCTCGGCCCTGGTGCAGATCAACCTGCCGTCGAACATCAATACGGTATGCCCCAATGCTGTTTCGATCCCGTATACCGGCGTGTCGCAAAGCCTCGATTTCGACTTTGGGTTGCGCACTTTGGGCGATTGCGCTGTGATGCAAACCAATATGGGCTCATACAGCAACCGCCGCTGCCAGTCCAATAACTACTACATCCAATACTGCAACGCGGGACTCGATACGGCTTACGCGGCCTACCTGGTACTCGATCTCGACCCGCTGATTTCCCTGCAATCAAGCGCGTTGCCCTATACGACCGATACGGCAGGCAACTACGTGTTCCAACTCGGCGATATCCATCCTTTTGAGTGCAACATTTTTACCCTGACCGGCTTCATCGACTGCGATGCCGAACTGGGTCAGACCCTCTGCAACACCGCGACCGTGTACCCGAACACCTCCTGCGATGGCGCCTGGACGGGGCCGCAGGTCGTCACGACGGCACGCTGCGCCGGCAGCTCGGTTGAACTGGCTATCTGGAATCAGGGCAGCGCCGACATGCCGGAACCGCTCGATTTTATTGTCATCGAAGACTTTATCATGTACAAAGACGGGCCGTTCCAACTCACGGCCGGCGACTCGATCACCATACTGGCCCCCGCCAACGGCGCTACCTGGCGCATCGAAGCCCAACAGGCCGACGGCCATCCCTGGCCGGGTATCGTATCGGCGGCAATCGAGGGCTGCGGCGGACTGAACACTCCCGGTTTGATCACCGCGTTCCCGCAAAATGACCGTGAAGGTTTTGTCGACGAGTACTGCGCCGTCGTCACCGGCTCCTACGATCCCAACGACAAAACCGCGGTGCCCACCGGCTACGGCCCCGAACACCGGATTCGCGCCAACGAACCGCTGGAGTACAAAATACGGTTCCAAAATACCGGTAACGATACGGCCTTCGCCGTCGTCATTGTCGACACGCTCTCCACCCTGCTCGACTGGAACACCCTGGAAGCCGGCGTGGCCAGCCACCCTTACCGGCTCGAAATCTACCCGGGCGGCATCCTTCATTTCGTATTCGACCCCATCGCGCTGCCCGACAGCACGACCAACCTCGCCGGCTCGCAAGGCTTTGTCAACTTCCGCATCAACCAGACGCCCAACCTCTACGCCGGCGCTGTGATCGAAAACACCGCGGCGATCTACTTCGACAACAACGACCCCATCATCACCAATACGGCCTTCCATACGATCGACAAACTCGACGAAGTGGCGCTGCAAAGCCAAACGCCCTTCCTGCCGGGCGTAACCGCCACCCTGTCGCCGAATCCGTTCTCCGAACAGGCCGTACTCGACATTCATGGCCCTGTGCTGCAACAAGGCATGCTGAACCTCTACGACGCCCAGGGTCGTCTGCTGCGCACCCAGGTCATGCAAGGCAACCGTGGCCTGATCGAACGCCAGGGCCTTCCGGCTGGCATCTGTTTCTTCCAGGTGACCGACAACGGAGCCGTTGTCGTAACCGGCAAACTGATCGTGGAGTAATCCGCTTTAACCCCGGATAACCAGACTGTAAACAAACGGGAGCCGCCTCGAAAGAGGGGGCTCCTGTTGTTTTTGGGGCTGTTATGCCGGCGTGTGCCAGGCTTTTATCCGGTACTGGCTTCGTTCTAAAATTCATTCGCTAATCGCAAATCGACCCAATCGAATATCGGAAATCAGCCTCCCGCCTCGCCGGAGGATTTGCGATTTCCGATTGGGCCGATATCCGATTTGCGATTGGATTGGTGATTTTTGATTGCATCCCGATCCCAAATCCTCATTCTAAAATCCATTCGCTAATCGCAAATCGATCAAATCGAATATCGGAAATCAACCTCCCGCCTCGCCGGAGGATTTGCGATTTCCGATTGGGCTGATATCCGATTTCCGATTGGATTGATGATTTTTGATTGCACACCAATCCCAAATCCACATTCTAAAATCCATTCGCTAATCGCAAATCGACCAAATCGAATATCGGAAATCAGCCTCCCGCCTCGACGGAGGATTTGCGATTTCCGATTGGGCCGATATCTGATTTCCGATTGGATTGATGATTTTTGATTGCATCCCGATCCCAAATCCACATTCTAAAATCCATTCGCTAATCGCAAATCGATCAAATCGAATATCGCAAATCAACGCCCGCCTCCCGCGTCATGCCACCGATGAAACACCCCTTTCACGTCGCGCTGCTCCCTGATCGCCTCCATTTGTTGTAAATGTTCGGCCGACAGAA
>JAEUUU010000081.1 GCA_016787345.1 Saprospiraceae bacterium
AGCACCGCGGGGTGGTACGGCGGCGCACCCCGCTCCCGGGAACGCACCTGGGTAAAACCCAAAGCCGCCAAATCAAGGGCATTGACAAACGCATCCACTACCCGCACCAGATTATCCGGAGCGATCATGTCGTCCAGCGGCGTAGCAAAAAGGCCAAATTGTTGACGGCTGTGTCCGGTGCGGTGGCTCATGCTCAAAGCGGAAGATGAATGAATGACTCAAAGATAGCTCGATTCGGCAGGTGGGCAAGGGGTGAAAAGGCTTTTTTTCACAGTCTGACGGTTGGATGTGCGAATGTGCCGACGTTTAGGAGGCATTTTCGTACATCTTTTGTTGTAGGCCTTTCTGTTCTGTCATGAAATTTCACTTGCAATTTGCGCTAATGTCAAAGTAATAATGTCATTCAGATAGGTCTTAATATTCGCTTGCCTGACTGATATATCGGCGATGTCAAGTGATATTTTATATGGTTTAATTTCCAATGGGACATTGGTGATAATCATACCGTCTGACCCTTTTCTAAAATTGTCATCTTGCAAATCACGAATGCTTTTTGCGTCATCTTCTGATTCAATAAATTCAAGTAAAGCGCCTATGGCATATGAATCTTCGTCATAACCAAAATGGTGTTGAGTTACTATTAGTTGATAAATTTTCTGATCGGTAATTTCAAATACCAATCTAAACCATCCTTTTGGCAGAAAGCGATTGTAATAATAGTTGTGCTTGTTTGCAAACTTTACAATTTGATTTGTAAAGTAATGTTGCTTGGAAATTGCATTAGGACTGCAACTTGTCAAATATATGTGAGCGGTACCCCGCATTTTATTTTGAAGATTATCAACATACTCATTCAAAATAGCATTTGTGATTTTGAAAATAACCATTCGATTATTTTCAATTCTGGCAAGTCGTTCCTTTTCTTTTTTGATTTTTTGATTTTCAAGTTTCGCAGAGAGCAAATCGGCGATCTGCTCAAAAGAAGAAGTTGCTGAAACTGATTTAAGGTTAAGTACTTTTTCAATATTTGCTCTTTGCAAGTCGATAAAATAGTCAACCAAAGGTTGCGGGTTCCCATTGTCAGCGGCTTCAAGTGATTTTATATATATATCTTTAGCTTCTTCTCTCAGGACTGTTAACGGAAAGAAGCCAAACTTTATAAATATTAAGCTTGCAAGTAACCGAGCAAGCCTTCCATTCCCGTCTTGAAAAGGATGGATAATGCTGAATGCATGATGAAACCAAGCCGCAATGATAACAGGATGTATATTTTGTTTGAGTAAACCTTCATAAATAGAAATTAAATTATCCATCTCAGCATCAACGTGCTCTGGGGGACAATATCTAAAAGTAATTTTTCCATTTCCATTTCCATTTTGTCGTGATGGATTATTTTCTCGCTCTTTAAATTTGCCTTTTAATAATGGAATTTTAAGTTTAGTCCCAAATTGATCTCTACCTTCAGCAAAATCTTGGTGCGCCGTTACGACTTGATGTAGTTCTTTTATAAAACCCACTGTGAGCGGCCTATTATTTTTTACGTAGTCAAATACAAAGTCAACAGCTGTAAGGTGGTCTCGGAGATGATTCATTAACTGGTCTTTAGTAATGTTTTCGCTGTAATCGCCATGACTTACCAACGTTTCTGCAAAACCTTTTTCAATTAGGGTTTCTGTTACACCTTTTGAAATATCATACATCCTTTCGATTATCCCCGTTTCAATTGCATGCTGCCTTTTAAGTCGTTCCATGAACTCAGCATATTCAGAAGACGCCTTTTCAAGTTCATCTTTGCGCCTGAACCAAGAAGGTGATATTTCATCAAGTTTGGAGGTATTGCAGCTTGCCCAAGTGTCATTAAATTCAATGAACTTCCATATGTTCACGATTTTATTTTCATCATTTTCTTGCATTACGTTTTAGATTTATATTGTTATTATTTTTTAAACCTGATGTTTTAACGAGTATTGCTGGCTTAATATAGCCTACAACTATTGTACTCCCGCCACGCCAATGGCGGCTATCCACCCAAAATTCGGCCGATACCCGCCACGGCATGGCGGGTATTCCGCCAATGGGCTAATGTTTTCAAAGTACAATTATACCCTATATCCCCCAAACTGCCAACCCCTCACCCCCCCCAAAATTCCTCTCACCCCCCCCGGCGATTTTCCCCCCACATTCATCCTCTCCCAACCCCCATTGGTCGTTAATTCCGGCGCAGCATACTTCCCGGCCGGCATGTTTGCCCCTGCAAAATCAAACTATGACCGTACCGACCCTTATTCGCGCGATATCTTTTCAGCGCATCACGTATTTCCTCACCCTGATCGACCTGGTCGAGCAGGAACGCCATTTGTCCAAAGCCCACACTATGAATAAAGCAGAAAAACAACAAAAAGCCGCCGAAATCATCCGCAACCACGTCGGTTTCTCCCTGGGTGCAGCGCTGGTGCCTTTTCCGGGCGCCGACCTGCTCGCCGTGAGCGCCGTGCAACTCAACATGATGCGCCAGCTGGCCAAGCTGTACAGCGTCAGTTTCCTCGAGTCGCTGGGTAAAAACATCATCTCCGCCGTCGTGGGCGGCAGTGTGGCCCGCCTGGGCGCCAGCTTGGTGAAGGCCATCCCCGGTGTGGGCACCATCATCGGCGAGCTGAGCATGCCGGTGCTCTCCGGCGCCTCCACCTATGCGCTGGGCCGCGTGCTGGCCAAACACTTCGATGAGGGCGGCACCCTCGCCGACCTCGACCTGAAAAGCGCCCGCCGCGAATTCGAGGAGGAAATCGAAACCGGCAAACAGGTGGCGACCGACCTCAAAAACGAATCCCCCGCCCCGGAACAGCCCGCCGATGCCACCGACGATACCCTCGTCAAACTCAAAAAAATGGCCGAGCTGCGCGACGCGGGCGTGCTGACGGAAGAGGAATTCCGCGAGTGGAAAGCGCGTTTGCTGGCGCAGATTTGAAAGGGGAGGATTCCGCCGCTTCGCAGGATCGAATACCTTGATTGATGCATGTAAATCCGCGTGATCGTATGTTGCCATGAGACTACCGGGGCAGGATGGCAACGCGGATCACGCGGATTTGGCGGATGTACGCGGATCTTTAACCCCTATCTTTGCCCCATGTTGTTCGACAACCACGGACGCCCGCTTGAATACCTGCGCCTGGCCGTAACCGACCGTTGCAACCTGCGCTGCCACTATTGCATGCCCGAACACGGGCTGGAATGGCTCTCGCGCAGCGAACTGCTGCGTTATGAGGAAATGCTGCGCCTGTGCCGTCTGCTCGTCGAACTGGGTATCCGGAAGATCAGGATCACCGGCGGCGAACCTTTCGTGCGCAAAGACCTGATGGTGTTCCTACGCGAGTTGTCGCGCCTCGACGGCCTGCAGGAAATCGCGCTGACGACCAACGGCGTAGCCACCGGGGCCTTTGTACCCGAACTGAAAGCGCTGGGTATCCGCTCGGTCAACCTGAGCCTCGACACGCTCGATCGGGAGCGCTTTTTCCAAATTACCCGCCGCGACGAACAGCCCGCCGTGCTGAATACCCTGGAACAATTGCTGCGCAGCGATTTTTCGGTGAAAATCAACGCCGTCGTGATGGACGGCCTGAATACCGACGACCTGATCCCGCTGGCGGAAATGACCCGCGATCTGCCCGTCGACGTGCGTTTTATCGAAGAAATGCCGTTCAATGGCGGCGACCATACGACTACCCTCCGGTGGAACCACCGCCGCATTCTCGATACTTTGCAACAACAATGGCCGGGCCTGACGGCACTGCCCTCATCGCCCGCCGCCACGGCTTCGGAATACCTGATCCCCGGCCACCGGGGCAAAGTGGGTATCATCGCCGCTTGGTCGCGCACTTTTTGCGGCACCTGCAACCGCATCCGGGTGACGCCGCAGGGAATGCTCAAAACCTGTCTCTACGACAACGGCGTGCTCAACCTGCGCGACCTGATGCGCGAGGGCCTCGACGACGAGGCGCTCCGCGAACGGTTGCTGCTGGCTTTCCACAGTCGGCACAAAGACGGCTGGGCAGCCGAAAATGCCCGCCAGAACGATCCCGTACACGAATCGATGGCAACCATAGGTGGCTGAAAATAGTTATACGCCCATGATGATCAGCGTCGCCGAAGCGGAACAAATCATACGCGAACATCGCCGCGATTTCGGGGTGGAACACCTGCCATTCACTGCCGCCGCGGGTCGTGTGCTGGCCGAGCCCGTCGTCGCCGACCGCGACCTGCCGCCCTACGACCGGGTCGCGATGGACGGCATCGCCATCCGTTACGCCGACTACCTCGCCGGCTGCCGCCAGTTCGGCATAGCGGCAGTGCAGGCGGCGGGTCAGCCCCCTCCCGACCAACTGGCGCCCAATACCTGCATCGAGATCATGACCGGCGCCGCCCTGCCGCCCCGGGCAGATACGGTAGTGCCTTACGAGCATTTGCATATCGCGAACGGGGTGGCGAACATCGCCTTCGAGCCGGTGGTGCAGGGCAAGAACATTCACCGGCAGGGCCGCGACAAACGCCTCGGCGAAACGGTGCTCGCGCCCGGTTGTCTCATCGGTGCGGCCGAACTCAGCATGCTGGCCTCCGTGGGACATACCCAGGTCGCGGTGCGGAAACTGCCGCGCGTGGCCATTCTTTCCTCCGGCGACGAACTGGTGGAACCCGCTCAAACGCCTTCTCCGTACCAAATCCGGCGTTCCAACAGTTACGCTATTCAGGCGGTGCTGCAGGGGCTGGGCGTACCTGCTGAATTGCTGCATTTGCCTGAAAGCCTGGAACTTACCCGCCGGATTTTGGAAGATTGCCTGCCCCGCTTCGACGTGCTGTTGCTCAGCGGCGGCGTGTCGATGGGCAAATTCGACGTGGTGCCCCAGGCCCTGGAAGACTGCGGCGTGCGGCGGCTTTTTCACAAGGTGCGGCAACGGCCAGGCAAGCCGTTTTGGTTGGGTGTTTTTGGTGAAAAAGGTGTGGTATTCGCCTTCCCCGGCAACCCGGTGTCAACTTTCCTTTGTCTGCACCGCTACTTCGTGCCCTGGTTCAAAAGCAGTTTGCATTTTCCCGAACAGCCGGTTGCAAGGGCGGTTTTAGAAAAAAACATCCGCTTCGAGCCCAATTTGCAGTACTTTGTACAGGTCAAACTGCGCCGCGACGAGCAAACCCGCCTCCTGGCCAGTCCCTTCGAAGGCCACGGCTCCGGCGATTTTGCCAATTTGCTCGATACCCAGGCTTTTCTCGAATTGCCGGCCGAACGCAGCGATTTTGAAGCAGGAGAAATTTTCCCCGTCTGGCCGTATTCCTCCTTGTTCACCTTTCACGCTTCGCTTTGAATGGCTTCTTTTTCCCATCTCTCACCCGACCACCGCGCCAACATGGTGGATACCAGCCAGAAGGCGCCGACCCGCCGCAGCGCCGCGGCCCGCAGTATCGTGCTGCTGCCCGAAAACGTGCTGGCGGAGATGCTGCGCGACGGCGAACTGCAATCGCCCAAAGGGGCGGTGTTTCAGACGGCTGTTCTGGCGGGCATCATGGCGGCCAAAAAAACGGGCGACCTCATTCCGCTTTGCCATCCGATCGGCCTCGATCATTGCCAGATCGAACTGCATTTCGATGCGCAACAGCGATTGGTGATCGATTGTACGGCCACGGTGACGGCCAAAACCGGTGTGGAAATGGAAGCGCTGGTTGGGGCCAGTATCGCGGCGCTGACAGTGTACGATATGTGCAAGGCGCTTTCGCACGATATTGTAATCCTGGAAACCCGGCTCATGGCCAAAACCGGCGGCAAACGCGATTTTCTGCGCGACCGGTAGTTGGGTTGGACATGTTTTTTGGGACAGGATAGATAGTTTTTTTAGACAGGATAGACAAGATTTACAGGATGATGTGGCGCCGTTGGCGCACATTTTAAGATACGAGATATACTTTAAGATACGAGGTATACTACATGACAGACTGGGCTCAATTTTACTGGCGAAATGGCAGGAAAACACCACCGACGATTATCAACCCACGGCTTCAGCCGTGGGTATGTCCGCCCGGGTACATCAGCCGTAGCTACGTCAGCCGTGGGTACTTCCGCCCGGATACGTCAGTCGCGAACGCCCAGAGCCCCCCAGAGCACTATCACCGACACTAAAAATGCAAACAAACAAACACGCCAAACTCGCCCGCCCCGCCCTCGGGCGCTACGGCCGCAACGAATGGGCCATCCTGGGCGCGCCCTGCGGTGTCATCCAGTCATTGGCGGCCGATGTGATTCGGGCATTCTCCGGCTCCTACGCCTCCTACGCCTGCGCCTGGCTCGACGCCGACCATGCGGCGGCCGATGCGCCGCGGGCATTGCCCGGTATGCTGGCAGCCGGCGCCCGGATGGAATGGACGGATCAGATACACAGCCGGCGTTTGCAAACGGCAGGTATGCCGGATACGCACCGTTTCCGGATTCTGTTCAACGAAGCCGACCTGATCCTCGTCAACGGCAACCACCACGAAGCGGCGGCGCAGATCGTGATTGTCGACCCGACGAAGGAAAATTCCCTGCGCAAACGGCTCGACCAACTGACTGACGTCCGGCTGATTCTGCGCAGCGATCCGGCCGCCCCGGTTTTTGATTTTTTGAAAGAACGCCTGTCCGGGTTGTCCGACATACCGCAACTGGACCTGTCTGACCGTCCGGGTATCCTGCGTTTTTTCGAACAGGAAATGAGCCGCCGACGCCCGTCCCTGCACGGACTGGTGCTGGCGGGCGGGCAAAGCCGGCGCATGGGCCGCGACAAAGGCGAAATACGCTGGCACGGCCGTCCGCAACGCGAATACATGGCGGATTTACTGCGACCACTGTGCGAGGAGGTGTACCTGTCGGTGCGCGCTGGCCAGCAGGTCGACAGCGCGTTTCCGTCATTACCCGATACCTTTGCCGAACTGGGGCCGTATGGCGCAATTTTATCCGCTTTCCGCAGCCGGCCGGATGCCGCCTGGCTGGTTGTGGCCTGCGATTTGCCACTGCTCGATGCGGAAACGCTGCGTTTTCTGGTCGACAATCGCAATATCGGTGCAATGGCGACGGCCTTCCGGAGTCCACACGACGACATGCCGGAGCCCCTGATCGCCATCTGGGAGCCAAAAAGTTATGCGCAACTCTTGTCGTTTCTGGCGCAGGGGTATTCCTGCCCGCGCAAAGTGTTGCTGAATACCGATACGCGTTTGCTCGACGCGCCGCAAGCGGCGGCGTTGACCAATGTGAACACGCCCGAAGAACTGGAAAAACTGGGTTTTAAACTGCGCGAACTATGACGATCACGGTGCTGGCATTTGGCATTACCCGCGACATCTGCGGCCAGCGGCGCTTCACGCTCGATCTGCCTGAAAAGACGAGCAGCGACGCGTTATTGGCCATTTTACAGGAAAAATACCCGCCGCTGCGCCAACTCTCCTCCTTGCTTGTGGCGGTCAACGAGTCGTACGCCGAGCCCGGTCACGTGCTGGCCGACGGCGATGAAGTGGCGCTCATTCCGCCCGTCAGCGGCGGCTGAGGGTTCAAGACAATTCATGCCATGCAGTTTGATATTCAACTAAAAGACACGCCGCTCGATTTCGAAGCCTGTACGCGCCGGGTAATGCAGCCCGACAGCGGCGGCATCGACGTGTTTATCGGCACCGTGCGCAATGCCACGCGCGGCAGGGCGGTGCTGCGCCTCGAATTTGAGGCCTATGAAGGCATGGCCCTGCGGGAAATGCAAAAGATCGCCGAATCGGCCGCGGCGCAATGGCCCCTGCACGCCCTCGTGGTGCACCACCGGACAGGCGTCCTGCTGCCGGGCGAAATTGCGGTCGTCATCGCCGTCTCGGCCGCACACCGCGACGCGGCTTTCACAGCCTGCCGATACCTCATCGATACGCTGAAACAAACCGTTCCGATCTGGAAAAAAGAGGTTTTTGAAGATGGGGAAGTGTGGGTGGCGGCGCATCCGTGAGGTTAATGTGCTAATTTTTTAATGTGCTAATGTGCTAATGTGCTAATGTGTTAATGTGTTAATGTGTTAATGTGCTAATGTGGGGAATGTGAGAATTGCGGAATAATGAAGTAATGTCCAGCTGCCTGACATCTGAATTGGGGAAGGCATCGGGGGGACTTCCGGGCCAGGATTTCGGAGAAATCCCGCATTTGTAGCCACGTTTCGACGCCATGTTTCAGGACTTCGGAGAAGTCCGGCATTTGTAATAGATCATGTTTTAAACAAGGTATGTAACCCCGCAACGAGGACGAGCAGTGCGGTGAGGCGCCGGATGGTAAGGCGGTCGAAACGGGCGCTGCTGAGGCGGGAACCGGTTTGGCCGCCGATGAGGACGGCGGTGGCCAGCAGGGCGGTGCGTGCCCAGGGCAGGTTTTGCGGCCAATGGGTGATCTGGGCCGCCAGTCCCGACAAGGAATTGACCAGAATAAACACACTTGCCGTGGCCGCAATTTTTTTGGCCGTATCCCAGCGCAGAAAAAATAACAGGGGCGACAAAAATATACCGCCTCCGATGCCCACCATGCCCGAGATCCAGCCCACGCCGCCGCCCAGCACTCCGTCGCGGAACGGGCGGGCGCTGCCGGCGGGTTTTTCCGTTTGTTTTGAACCGGGTTGAAACCAGAGCAGCAGGGCCGCGACGAGTAATGAATAGCCCAGCAATTGGAAAAAAACGGCTTCCGTGAGCCGAAGCGTCGCGCCGAAATAGGCGGCCGGCACGCTGACCAATACCAACGGCAGTACTTTTTTCAAGTCAACCTGCCCGTTGCGCCAATAGACCCAGACGCCGCCGGTCACCACGATTACGTTGCACACAAGCGCCGTGAAACGGATTTCTACGAAGGGCAGTCCGGCCAGCGCCAGCAGCGCCAGATAACTCGATCCGCCGCCGAAGCCGACGGAGGCGTAGAGGAATGCGATAAGCAAAAAGGCGAGGGCCAGGAGAAGCTCGGACAAAATCATGGGGTAAAAATGCAGCGAAATAGCATGTCCAAACGATAATGGGGCAGGATGCTCTAATTTCGCCCCTTCATGCCTCAGCATTTTTTTCGTCGAGTTCCCCCGGTAAGCACGCCCCGTGCCATGCAGATCTTTCAGGTGATGCGGGTGGGCGCCGTGGTGCTCACCAGTATTTTATTGGCCAAAAGCCGCCTGTCGCTGGCGGAGATCGGGGTGTACGAAACGCTGTTGTACCTCGGTACAGTGGCGGCTTTTTTCTGGGTCAACGGACTCTTGCAGGGACTGACGCCGGTATATGCCCGGCTGGACGAGGCGGGGCGCAAACGTTTTATTTTCAACAGTTTCCTGGTGTTCTGCGCGATTGCCCTGGGCTTGTTTGCCGTGCTGATCCTGGGCAAATCCGTCATGCTGCCCTTGCTGACCGGCCGGCCCGACGTGGCGTTTTTCCCACTGTTTTGCGGGTACTTGCTGCTCAATTTGCCCAGCTTGCCGGTCGAATATTATTACCTCTTGCGCAACCGCCCGACCCACATCATCGCCTGGGGGGCAGTTACTTTTGGATTACAGATCGTCGCCCTGTTTTTACCTGTACAACTGGGTTATGGCCTGGAAGGCGGCTTGTGGGCCTTGCTCGCGCTGGCAGGCCTGAAGTGGCTCTGGGCAAGCGGTCTGGTGTGGTACTGGGGCGAATGGGCCCTCGACCGGCCGCTTATACGGCAGTATCTGTTGTTTTCCTGGCCCCTGATCCTGAACACCCTGGTGGCGAACCTCACGCCTTTGTTCGACAACTGGCTGGTAGGGTGGTGGTACCACGACGACGCGACCTTTGCGTTGTTTCGCTACGGCTCGCGCGAATTGCCCCTGGCCACCGCCCTGGCCACCGCGCTCGGCACCGCCATGATCCCGAGGCTGGTGGCCGGCCCCGAAGCAGGCATGGCGGAAATGAAAACCCGGAGCCGTCGGATGTTTCACACCCTGTTTCCGCTGACCATCGTGTTGTTGTTTTTTTCCGACGAATTGTTCCCGCTGGTCTTCAACCCCGAATTTGCAGGCAGCGCCCTGATTTTCAACATCTACCTCTTGCGAACGGCCAGTCGGGTGCTGTTGCCCAATTCCATCGTGCTGGCCAAAGGCGAGGCGCGCATCATCCTGTGGATCAGCGTGCTGGAGTTTTTGGTCAAAATCGCACTCAGTCTGGTATTCATTCGTTTTTGGGGTCTGGCCGGCGTAGCCTGGGCGGGTGTACTGGCGTTTTGGGTGGAAAAAGCCGGCCTGATGTGGTATTTGGAAGCGAGGCTGGGCGTACGCACGGGCGAGTGGCTTGATCGCCGTTGGTACCTGATTTACCTCGCTTCCCTGGCAGTAGCTTTTGTGCTGAGTTGAGGGCTTATTGCGCTTCTCTGGGGTCCATCCAGTGGATTTCCCAGATGTGCCCGTCGAGGTCGCTGAAACTGCGGCTGTACATGAAGCCGAGATCGTCGGCCGGCCGGTTTTCGGTAGCGCCGGCAGCCAGCGCTTTTTCGAGGAATGTGTCTACTTCGGCGCGGCTTTCCTGCGAAAGCGCCGTCAGCACCTCGGTGCTTTGGTGCGCGTCGACCAGCGTTTTGTGGGTAAAACTTTGAAAAAAAGGCTTGACCAACAGCATCACAAACGCCTCCTCGTTGACGATCATACAAGTCGCGTTTTCGTCGGTGAATTTGGGATTGAAGGAAAACCCGAGCCGGGTGAAAAATGCGACGCTCTTGTTCAGGTCACTGACCGCGAGATTGATGAAAATTTTTGTTGCCATGTTAAAAAGAGACAGGGTAGTTTTTGTAATAAAAATTTGATTATCAAGGTTTTTTAGGCAGACGCGAGTGCGTTCATGTCGATCTTTTTCATACCCAGCAGGGCCGTCATGGCGCGTTGCGCCTTCTGCGGGTCGGGGTGGTTGAACAAGGAGCCGAGGATGGTGGGTACGATTTGCCACGACAGGCCAAAACGGTCTTTCAGCCAGCCGCAGGCTTCTTCTTTGCCACCCTCGGATAGCTTTTCCCAGTAATAATCGATTTCCTCCTGCGTTTCGCAATTGACGACGAACGAAACGGCTGTGTTGAAACTCATTTGCTTACAACCGTTCAGCGCCACGAATTCCTGCCCCTCGAGGGAAAAACTGAGGGTGAGCGGGGTTCCCGCGGGTAATGGCGCGCCATCGCCGTACCGTGTGATCTGGTGTATTTCCGCGTTTTTAAACACGGATACATAAAAACGGGCCGCTTCTTCGGCGTTGTTGTCGAACCACAGAAAGGTTGTTATTTTTTGCATAGCTTAATTTTTGTTTTGTTTTCAACAGGAACCGGCAACAAAGGTAGGGGGGGATTTACGGCCGGGAAGGGGGCGTTTGCGGCAATTCCGAGGGGCGTATTCGACATTTTTTGTTTTAAAAAAGTTACTACCTTTGACTTATGAAACATATTTCCATCCTCGTGCCGGAGTCGTCCGTACTGGTCAGTATCGGCGACCCGCGGTATTTGTTTACGGCAGCCAATATGTTTTTAACCCAGGCCGGCCGCCCGCCGCTTTTCGACGTCAATCTGGTGGCTTTGCGTCGCGATGTCGGGCTGGATCAGGGCTTGTTTACGGTACATGCCGATGCCCTGATCGATGACGTACAACGCACCGATCTGATCATTATCCCCGCTCTTTTCGGTGATGTGCAGCAGGCGATCGCGGCCAACGAGGCGTTTATTCCCTGGATTCGCAGGCAGTATGAACAGGGCGCCGAACTGGCGAGCCTGTGCATCGGGGCGTTTTTGCTGGCGGCCACCGGCCTGCTTGACGGCAAAAAATGCTCGACCCACTGGGCCTATTCCGGCTTGTTCCGTCAGATGTTCCCCGAAGTTTGTCTGGTCGACGATAAAATTGTCACCGAAGAACAACACATCTATTCCAGCGGCGGCGCCAGTTCGTACTGGAATTTGTTGCTCTACCTGCTTGAAAAATACACCGACCGCGGCATGGCCATTCAGGCGGCGAAATATTTTGCCATTGAAATAGACCGGGGCAGTCAGTCGGCCTTTATGATTTTCAACGGCCAGAAACACCACGACGACGAGCCCATTCGCCAGGCGCAGCACTTCATCGAATCGCACGTGGCCGACCGGATTTCCGTCGACGAACTGGCTGCCCGCGTGGCCATTGGGCGGCGTAATTTCGAGCGGCGTTTCAAAAAAGCCACCCACAACACGCCGGTGGAATACATCCAGCGGGTCAAGATGGAAGCGGCCAAAAAGCACCTGGAAACCGGCCGCCTGAACGTCAACGAAGTGATGTACGAGGTCGGTTATTCCGACCTGAAAGCCTTTCGCTCGGTGTTCAAAAAAGTGACGGGAATGGCGCCGCTGCAGTACCGCAACAAATACTCCTTCGGGGCGTCCAACTGATTTCCGATTCCTGCTTAAACCGCCGCCATAGTCGCCCGTATCACCTCTTCGCTGCTTTCCCAATACCACCATTCCAGGCCCGGGATATCGCCGCCAGGGTTGGGCTGCACCGTTTTTTTACGACCGGTCAGGTGGAATTCCTGTGCGCCGGTGACGGTGGCGACGTCGTGTATGTTTTTCGGGGAAATACCCGCTCCGGGCATCACCGTGATGCGTCCGGCGGCGCGTTCGACGAGGTCTTTGAGCAAAAAGCGCCCTTCAAAAGCCGTGGTTGCCTGGCCCGAGCTCAGCACGCGCCGGAAGCCAAGGGCGATGAGGGTTTCGAGCGATTGGAAAGGATCGCGGGTGTAGTCGAAAGCCCGGTGGCAGGTCACGTCGAGGGGGCCGGCGGCGTCGCGCAGGGCTTCGAGGGTGCGAATGTCGAGTTCGCCTTGCGCATCGAGCGCGCCGATCACGACCCCGGCGGCGCCGGCCTCGCGGCAAAAGCGCACGTCGTCGAGCATGATCGAGATTTCGCGTTCGGAGTAGCAAAAATTGCCCTCTCTCGGGCGGATCAGCACGTGCGCCGGCACTTGTACCTCGTTGACCACGGCCCGGATGATACCCGGTGAAGGCGTGAGGCCCCCGCCGTCGAGGGCGGAACAAAGTTCGAGGCGGTGGGCGCCGGCGCGTTGGGCGGCCAGGGCGGATTGAATATTGACGGTACAGATTTCAAAAAGCATGGACACGAGAGGGCGGCTATGGTCAGAAACGGCAAAAATAGTTTTACCTTCGGGCATCACAGCGCTTTTTGACGCCAATGAATATCATACGCCTGTCGGTTTTTTTCTGCTTGTTCCTGCCGGTCTGGTCTTTTGCGCAAGACCTGCATTATTCCCAGTTTTACCTCCATCCGCTGCATTTCAATCCGGCCCAGACCGGCAATTTTCAGGGCATGTGGCGGGCGGGCGGCATTTATCGCGGCCAATGGGCCAGTGTGCCGGTCAATTACCGCTCCTTCGGCGGAAGTTTTGATTACAAACTCCGTCAGGGCGAAACCCAAACGCAAGCCCTGGGCCTCACGCTCCAGCACGATGAAGCCGGCGACGGCGGATTGAACTGGACGCAGATCGGACTGAGTGGCGCCTGGGCGCAGGCGTTGAGCGAAACCCAGACGATCGCCGCCGGATTCGGGCTGTCGGTCGTGCAGCGCTCGGTCGATCTGAGCGGGCTGCGTTTCAAAAATCAGTGGAACGGCGACGTGCTCGACCCCTCGGCGCCCAGCGGAGAATTGCTGAACCGCAACTCCGGGCTTTCGCCCAGCCTGTCGGCCGGGTTCAACTGGCATTACCAAAACCCCGACAGCCGCAACAGCGCCGATCTCGGACTTGGCGCCGCGCACCTCAACCGACCCCGCATCAACTTTGCCGACGACGAAAAACAACAACTGCCCATGCGTTTCGTGGTCAGCGCCCGGGGCGCGCTCCAAATGACGGAACAAACCGACCTGGTCGGATTCGGACTGGGGCAACTGATGGACAAAAACCGCGAGATCATCGCCGGCGCCGGCTTGCGGCGCTGGCTCGACCCGCTCACGGCCCTGCAGTTCAGTCTGGCCTGGCGCGTCGGCGACGCCGTCGTTCCCGCCGTTCAGCTCGAACGTGACAGCTGGACCTTCGGGCTGAGTTACGACTGGAATATCTCTGCATTCGATCAGGCAACCCGGGGACGGGGCGGCATCGAGCTGACGGCCGTGTACAGGGCCCTGCCCGCGCCGCCGGTGAAGGCGCTGAAAACCTGTCCGGTGTTTTGAAAATGGGTTGATGAGGGTTGATATGGTTTATAAGGTTGATAAGCCCTCTTACCTCAGTCGCTCGTTCCCCGGCAAAAAGGGATATATTTGCTCTCAACAATCTGGTTTCATTTAACACTAACATAAGCAACCCCTTTCCGTTGTATGTTGTACGATACGCCTCCACCGCCGCCGGTTCGCGTTCCTGATGTTGGCCTGCGGCTGGCTATGATGCTCCTCGATCATGTGATTTTTTCGGCCCTGATGGCCGTTTTGGTGATGCCGTTCTGGTTTTACTGGATGTTCGACGCTTTCGGGGAAATTAACCCTGCCAGCGGCGAATTGCCGGCGGAATTTCTGGGCAATCTCTGGATCATCGGCATCCCGTATATTCTCGCCATTGCCTTGTACCTCAACAAAGACGCGCTCGACGGCCGGAGCCCCGGTAAAAGGATTATCAAAGCCAGGGTCATCAATTTTACGACCCGCGAGACGGCCGGTCCTCTTCGTTGTTTTGTTCGCAACCTGACCCTGTGGCTCTGGCCGATAGAAGCTTTGCTGGTATTGGTCAGCAAAGACCGCCGCCGCATCGGCGACTTTCTGGCGGGCACACAGGTGGTCGTGCGGGAAGAAGGCGAACCCGGTGGGCCGGTTTTGTGGGACAAAGTGCTGCTTTCGCTTGGCGCCGGTATCGTACTGATGACGCTGGTTTTCCTGCCTTTTTACTTTTTATTTCAAAAAATGAGTGAAAAGATACCCGAATTCACGCCGCCAGCGCAACAGGAGAGTAGTTTTGAGGAAACCCAAAGACAGGAACTGGAAGCGCTGCTCGGACAAGCCCTGGGCGACGAAGCCGAGCTGGAAATGATCCGGGTGTACGAGCGATCCGGGCCGGTGCCTTCGTGGTTTGTTATTCTGCACCTGAATGTAGGAGAGGAATACCTCGACGATGACATCTATCACAACGAACTGCGTGCCATCATCCGGCCGGTACTGGAAGAACAATTGAACGATCTGCCCGTTCAAGGACGCATGCGCCTCCAGTCCAGGGGGCAATTTCGCTCCGTAATGCTCTAATTACCACCTGAATTATTAACCATGCTGCCTTCTACAACCTTCGCCGGGCGCGCTCGAAGCAACGCGGCACGCCGGCTGATTATCGGTTTTTCCCTTTTGCTGCTGCTGGCCGGCGTATTGCCTGCCCAAACCGCCCGAACCTACGAACGGGCCGGCGACCGGGCTTTTCGCCACAAAGACTACGGCGCTGCCATGCAACACTACGGCTCGGCATTGGCCAAAAAAGAAGGGAAAATGTCGCTCCGCTGGAAATACGCCGAATCTGCGCGCCTGCTCTCAGCCTACGAGGAAGCGGAAAAATCGTACCGGCTGATCGAAGCCTCGGGTAAAAATGGAGACGATTTTCCCTTGTTGTATTTCCGGCTCGGCGAATTGCGCCGCAACCAGGGCGACTACGCCGGGGCCATCGAATGGTTCGAAAAATTTCGGGCCGAACAGCCCAAAGCCGACCCGCAAATAGCCCGCCAGGCCGATGCCTGGATCGCCTCCTGCCGATGGGCGATGGGGCAACCGGAGCGCAGCGATGGCCTGAAAGTTGTACATCTCGATCAAAAAATCAACTCGCCATACAGCGATTTTGCCCCGGTGATGGTGGGCGACACGCTGTTTTTTTCCTCGTACCGATTCGACAAAAGAGGCGATCGCTCCAAACCCAAACAAAAAATCACCAAAATCCTGCTCTCCATACGCGGCAGCCGGGTGCGTGAGCCGGCGCGCGGCTTTCCGGTGACCGATACCGCGCACGTGGCCCACACGGCTTTTACGCCCGACGGCAATTTTATGTTTTTTACCCTTTGCAAAAACCTGAATACCACGGATATACGCTGTGAACTCTGGCTGACGCTCAAAGACCGCAAAGGCCGCTGGGTCAAACCCCTGCGCCTGCCCGAACCGGTCAACCTGCCCGGTTATACCGCCACACAACCCGCTGTCGGCTACGATGCCGTGGCACAGGGACCGGTGTTGTGGTTTGCCAGCGACCGGCCCGGCGGACAAGGCGGAATGGACCTCTGGTCGCTCCCGCTCGATACCATCTGGTTTTGTCCCTGCACCTTGCCCGAAGGGGGTAAAAAAATGACGCACCCACCGTCTTTTGCCGCCCCGGTAAACGCCGGACCAACCGTAAATACCGCCGACAACGAGATCACGCCGTTCTACGACGGGCGCACCCAGACCCTCTGGTACAGCGCCGACGGCCGCAAAGGGTTTGGCGGCTTCGACATTTTTTCCGCGCACAAAACCGATGGTTTGTTCGACGAACCTCAAAATGCCGGCCGCGAACTCAACAGCCCGTACAACGACATTTATTTTTTCCTGCGCCCTGATGGCTATGCGGGGTATTTCAGCAGCAACCGCCCGGGATCGTTTTTCCTCGATGCCGCCAATAAAACCTGCTGCAACGACATATTTGCTTTCCAGTACCCCTTGCCGCCCGATACCACCGCGACGGTGACCGCCCCGACCCCCAACGTGCCCATTCCCCGCCGGTTGATCCCGATGGAAAGCCTGCAGCCCGACGAACCCGAAACCCCGAAACTCACCGACTTCGTGGGCTTGCCCTTGTTTTTCGACAACGACGAGCCCGATCCGCGCACCCGACGCACCAGTACCCGAAAAACCTACGAGGAAACCGCCTCGGCCTACCTCGCCCGTCAGGAGGAATACCGCGAGCGATATGCCGAAGGGCTGACGGGCGCCCGCCGCGAAGCCGCGGAAACGGCCTGCGACGCATTTTTCGACGATGAAGTACGCCGCGGCTACGAGCGCCTCGGTCAAATGACCGAGGTATTGTACGCCGAATTGCAGACCGGCGCACGTATGGAAGTGGTGGTCAAAGGTTTTACCAGTCCCCGTGCAGAAAGCGATTACAACCTCAAACTCGGGCATCGGCGCGTGAGCAGCGTGCTCAATCATTTCAATAACTGGAATGGCGGGGCGCTGCAAACGTTTATTCAAACCGGACAATTGACCATTACAGAAGAAAGTTTTGGCGAAACAACTGCCCGCAGTGGTATCAGCGACCGTTTGAACGACGAACGCAACTCAATTTACAGTCCCGAGGCCGCCCGCGAACGCCGGGTGGAAATTGTTGGGATACGGAAGAAACAGTGAGTTCAAAAACCCGAAAAAAATTTTTGTTGATTCAAACCCCATTCGTTTAAATTTGCCGCTAACGGAGCTGCGCGACCGCCACGGTTAAATCCTATCGCGCTGATTATCAATAACCAAAAACTCCTACCCTTGGCTAAAAAACGCGTTGTTAAAGACTATGATGCCTTGCCGGAAGAAACCATCCGCCAGGTGAAAATGAAATATCCCAATGGGTATGCCGACAATCTTGTTTTCTATACCGACAAAGAAGGCAAGAAAGTTTCGGCGCTACCCTTTGAAGCCGACGATACCTATTACCTCATCCGGATGACCGTCCTTGAGGCCAAACGGCTGGTCAAAGACGATGAAGATTATGATGAAGATGGCGTATTGCGCGAAGATTTCGCCGACGTGGAAGTGGATTCCGAGTTCGACGGACAGGGCGAAGACGACGATGACGATATTTCCGACGGCGCTTCGGACGAAGACGATCACATCATCGTGACGCGCCGCCGCGACGATGAAGAAGAGGATATTGCCGATGATACGGATTATTGATCCGTTTCACCCGATATTTTAAGGAACCCGGCCCGCGCTGACCCGTGTGCCGGGTTCTTTTTTTCTACTGCCGCTGCGTTTTCATTTTTTTTCATCTTTGCTGCCGTCCCCGGTAAAATATTTGCCGGCAAACGCCTGATTTCGACAAACTAAACTTCAAACCGCTACATGGCAGGTTCTTCTTTTTCTACAACATCTTCCGCTGCGCACAAACCCATGCTGACGGTGCGCGATATCTGGAACATGAGTTTTGGTTTTCTGGGTATCCAGGCTGGTTTTGCCCTTCAAAACTCCAACGCCAGCGGTATTCTTCAACGGTATGGCGCACACGTAGAGGAGTTGCCCAATTTCTGGCTGGTGGCGCCGATCGTAGGCATGATCGTGCAGCCCATCATCGGGTATTACTCCGACCGAACCTGGGTAAAAATGGGGCGCCGGAAACCCTACTTCCTGGCCGGCGCCATCGCCGCCTGCTTCGGTATGATGCTGATGCCCAATGCCGGCGCCTTGTCGGCCGCTTTGCCCCCGGTGCTCATGGGAGCGGGTATGCTGATGCTTATGGATGCCTCGTTCAACGTGGCCATGGAACCCTTCCGGGCGCTGGTGGCCGACAAACTGCCCACCGAACAACGCACCCTGGGATTTGCGGTACAAACCGCCCTGATCGGCGTCGGCGCCGTCATCGGTTCGTGGCTGCCCTGGTTTTTGGCCAAAAAAGCCGGTGTGCCCGACATTGCGGCGGGAGGTATCGTGCCCGATAACGTCAAAATGGCCTTTTACATCGGCGCGGCCATATTCCTGGTGGCCATACTCTGGACGGTCGCCACGACCAAAGAGTATCCGCCGGAAGAACATTCGCGTTTTTCAGGCGAGGAAAACAAGCAGGAAAAGGGCGGTATCGGACTGATTTTCAAAGATTTCGCCGCCATGCCCAAAACCATGCGTCAACTCGGTCTGGTGCAGTTTTTCTCCTGGTTCGGCCTGTTCTCCATGTGGGTGTTTACCCACCCCGCTATTGCGCACAACGTGTATGGTTGCGCCATCAACGACACCACTTCACAGGCCTACAGCGATGCCGGCAACTGGACGGGCATCATTTTCGGGGTGTATAATGCCGTCTCGGCCGTGTATGCCTTGTTTTTGCCCAAAATTGCCGGCCGTCTGGGCCGCAAACGCACCCATGCCATGTCGCTGACCATTGGCGGACTGGGTCTGATTTCCATCTTTTTTGCCAAAACGCCGGAGTTTCTGATTTTCTCGATGGTGGGCGTCGGCGTGGCCTGGGCGAGTATTCTGGCCATGCCCTATGCCATTCTCGGCGGCGCTTTGCCCGCCCATAAAATGGGGGTTTACATGGGTATTTTCAACTTCTTTATCACGATCCCTCAAATTGTCTCCGGCGTGGTCAACCGCCCTATCGTCAAGTATGTTTACGGCAGTAACGCGATTTACGCGATTTTGATGGCCGGGGTATTTTTCCTGCTCGCGGCATTTGCCGTCAACTTCGTCGAAGACAAAGACGATATCATTCAATCCAAAAAAGCAGGCGCAGCATAATGGCAGGCTTTCACATGAATCCGAAATTACGGGCGGCATTAGCCGTTCTGGCAGGTATCTTTACGGCCAATGTGGTGTTTATCGCATTTGAATCGTCGTCGCCCTACCATCCGCCAGCCGATATGGACTACGACGACACCCTGGCCATGAAAGCCTGGGTGGAAAGTTTGCCTGCCTCGGCCCTGTACCGGGTCATCGCGGGTTATGCTGTCGGCGCTTTTTTGGGCGGTTGGCTGACCAACTGGCTGGCGCGCCCGACGCATTACCAGCCAGCCCTGGTAACCGGAATGGCCCTGTTTTTTGCCAGTTTTGTCAATCTGGCTACCATACCGCACCCCGAATGGTTTATGTGGACGGCCACACCCACACTCGTTCTGTTCGCCTGGCTGGGCGGGCGCCTGATGAGGCGAAAAGCGCCGTCTGCCTGAATTTTGAATTGTTCACCAACATAAATTTACCTTATGGAACTCTCGCAACTACTCGCAATTCTGCTCATTGGCGCGGTATCCGGCTGGCTTGCCGGTCTGATCCGCCAGGGCTACGGCTTCGGCCTCTGGGGCAACATGATCGTCGGTATCCTCGGCGCCTTCATCGGCCAGTGGATATTCGAACGACTCAACGTGCACATCGGCTCCGGCCTGCTCAACCAGATATTTACCTCGGTCGTCGGGGCACTGGTGCTACTTTTCGTGATCGGACTGTTTAAAGGAAAGTGATGAATGATGAATGATGAATGATGAATGATGAATGATGACCTTTCTACATGAATAATTTTGATCATACTACGGGTTTCAACAAAAAGGCTGATCCATTGGGGGATCAAACTTTTGGGTTGGCTGTTCGAATTGTAAGGCTTTGTCAACATTTATCAGGTCAAAAACAAGAATACATCATTAGCAAACAGTTGATGCGTTCAGGTACTAGCCCCGGCGCCATGGTGAGAGAGGCGGCTAACGCAGAAAGTGGCTGGGACTTTATTCATAAACTTGGCATAGCCCAGAAAGAAATTGGGGAAACGCAATATTGGCTGGAACTCCTTTATGCAAAAGGATATCTAAGTGAATCAGAATTTCAATCAGTTTACAAGGACACTGTAGCAGTGATGAAGCTATTGCGAAGCTCCATCCTGACCAAAAAGAAGAAACTCAGCCCGAAATCCTGATTCATCATTCATCATTCATCATTCATCATTCATCATTTAAAATTCATCCCTCCTCATGCGTACGCTTTCCACGCTGTTTCTCCTCTTGTTGCCGTTGTGTGCGCTGAACTGCCGCAACTATTTTGGCAATCCGTATCGTTATCAAGCGCCGCGTACCGTGCCGGTGTCGACCGCAGAACTGCGTGTGGAGCCGATGAACTGGTGGACCGGCATGAAACACAATACGGTCGAAATCCTGGTTCAATACCCCGACCTGGCCTCCTATCAGGTCAAGTTGGGCGCTTCAAAGGGCGTAAAACTGATCAAAACAGAAAAAGGCGACAGCCCCAACTACCTGTTTGTCACGCTCGAAATTGCGCCCGGAGCTCCTGCTCAAAAAGTCCCGATCGTTTTTTCAAAAGGCAATCAATCGTTTACGCACGAATATCCCATCCTCCTGCGCAGCTTGGGCCTGAAAGCCCAGGGCGTCAGTACCCGCGACGTGATCTACCTGATTATGCCCGATCGTTTTGCCAATGGCGACCCCTCCAACGATAATGTGCCGGGCATGCTGGATGGATTGGCGCGCGACTCGCTCACCGGAAGGCATGGCGGCGATATTCAGGGAATTATGAACCACCTGAATTACATCCAGGACCTGGGCATCACCGCTATTTGGCTCAACCCCGAGCTGGAAAACGATCAGCGGCAGGGCAGTTACCACGGATATGCCGTGACCGACCATTATCGCATCGACCGGCGTTTCGGAACCAACGAATTGTACCGTGAATTTGTACGCCAGTGCCACGACCGCAATATCAAAGTCGTGCGCGACGTGGTACTCAACCACATCGGCGAAAACCACTACTGGATGCACGACCTGCCTACCCGCGACTGGGTAAACCAATGGCCGACTTTTACCCGCACCAGTTACCGCGCTCCTACGCTCATCGATCCCTATGCCTCGGAAGCGGATAAAAAACACTTTTCCGACGGCTGGTTCGATACGTCCATGCCCGACCTCAACCAACGCAACCCGCACGTGGCCAATTACCTGATCCAGCAGGCGATCTGGTGGGTGGAATACGCCGGCGTCGATGATTTTCGCATCGATACCTACACCTACTCCGACCAGGCTTTTTGCAGCCGCTGGTGCCAGGAGATTAGCGCCGAGTATCCCAATATGAACATGTTCGGGGAGGTTTGGGAGTATGGCGTGACGGTGCAGGGCTACTTTGCCGACAACCAGCCGGCCAAACACACTGGCTTCGACTCCAACCTGCCGAGTGTGGTGGATTTTCAGTTGTGCTTTGCCATTCAGGAAGCCTTGACGCGGCCGCAGGGCTGGCTGGAAGGCTCGTCCAAAGTGTATTACACCCTGGCCAAAGACTATTATTACGAAAACCCCTACCGCAACGTGACCATGCTCGACAACCACGACATGACGCGTTTTTACACGACGGTCGGGGAGGATTTCAACAAGTTCAAAAGCGGTATCGCTTTCCTGTTTACGATGCGCGGTATTCCACAGATCTACTACGCTACGGAAATTCTGGACACCGGCAACGAGCGCCCCTCGCACGGCAATATCCGCAAGGATTTCCCCGGCGGCTGGCCCGGCGACAAGGTCAACAAGTTTACGGAAGCAGGCCGCAGCCCGGCAGAAAATGAGGCCTACAATTTTACCCGTACCCTCATCCGGTACCGCACCGCCACGCCCGCACTGCAAACCGGCCGGCTGATGCAATTCGTTCCGGTCGACGACCTGTACACCTACTTCCGCTACGACGATGCAAAAACCGTTATGGTGACGCTCAATACCTCCGACAAGGATAAAGTATTGGAAACCAAACGTTTTGAAGAGCGGATGAAAGGTTTTTCACGCGCCCGCAACGTCGTCACGGGCGAAGTAATCAACGACTTGTCCAAACTGCCCGTCGGGAAAAACCAGCCCCTGGTGCTCGAATTGATGCGTTGACTTAATGCAAGTCTAACAACTGACCGTAAGGGCTTTCAAACAGCACGGATGCGCCAGGGAACCGTGCCCTGACGGCTTCCAGCGTGGCCGGCTGGGCGATCAAAACGATCTGTCCGGCGCTCAGCGTTTGCGGGTCGGTGACGATCCCGATGTCGACGCCGAACCGGATTTTCCATGTTTTCTGGTAAAATTTCACCTGATCGAGGTGCTCCGGATGTTTTACCGTTTTGACGACGGCAAAGTCGACCTGAAAATCGGGGAGTGTGTTTTCTATTTGCCGGATCAATACGCCTTCCCGTTCAAAATCAGCCATTTTATCCGGGTGGTACTGAATTTTTTCCCACACCAGCCGGTAAGATGACATACACAGCGGGAGGGTCAGTACGAGCGCCAGTCCCCAGGCCAGGCGGCGTTTTTGCCAAAGTTCGACCCGTTCGGCCGCGGCCGACACGGCAATGCCCCACAACAGGGCAAAAAGCGGGTAAAGCGGGGCGTCGTACCATTCCAGTTTGACCGGCGGCCAGGAGATAAAAGCCAGATACCCGACTGCAATCCCCAAAAAATAGCCGTAAACCCGCCGGATCAGCGGTGACAAAGCGACAAAAAACGCGGACAAGGTCAGCGGGACAAACCAGATCAGGGGGTATCGTTTCAGTTCGGTAAAATTGGTCAGGTAAAAATCCCAGGGGTGTTTGTGCCAGCCCAGTCCTTCACCTGAAAACCGGTTGAATTCCGACTTTTTTACCAATGCCCAATACCCGGGCGATTGCCATTCGCGCAGCCCGTAATACGCCGCGCAGGCCAGCAAGGTCAGTCCGGCAAACAGGTATAACGATTTGTGCGGCAGCAACTTGCGGTTGTTTCCAGGCAGCAGTCCGATGATTGCCAGGTAAGGCAGCAACAACAAACCCGGCATGCCTTTGCACAGGAAGGCCCCGAAAACCAGTCCGCCCAGCACGGCAAAACTGCGCGCCGGCGGGTAATCTCCGAGCAAGTACCGCAGAAAGTAAAGCACGTAGGCTAAAACAACAAAAGTCTGCACAGCATCCAGATCGGCGCTGCGCCCCATGTGCGGACCGAAAAAGCCCGGGGAGGCCAGGAAAAACAGGACGGCGACAACGCCGGCGAGCAAGGATTTCAGGCGGGTGACACAAAACCAGTACAATAGCAAAGCAATTCCAATACCCGCCAGGGCCGAGGGCAGCCGGGCGCCCAATTCGGTGTAGCCGAATATTTTCATGCTCAGGGCCTGCATCCAAAGCACCAGCGGCGGCTTGAAATTCCAGTGGTCGATCTCGCCGTCCATCCGGTAGTCCAGCCAATGTCCGTTTTGTGCAATCTCGACGCTGTTGTTGACGTAGCGGGCTTCATCCCATTGAAAAACAGGGAATTGGCCCAGATCGTACAGGCATGCGAAGCCGGTTGCGATACTCAATAAGGCGCCGATGAGGATCGGGGTGGAGACGTTTCTGATCAGGTTCGTCATAGGAATGCGGCAAATCTGCTACGTTTGTCCGGATTATTGATCATTTTGACTTCATGAAAAATACAATTACCGCTTTATTATTCCTTTTGCTTGCAGGGCCGCACGCGCTTTGGAGCCAGTTGCCCGGTTATATTCCTTTTCCTTACGACAGCACGAAAGTCGTCACGGCCGATACGGCGGTAGTGGTCACCGCCCACCCGCTGGCAACCATGGTCGGCGTTCAGATCCTGCGCCAGGGCGGCAATGCCATCGATGCCGCGGTGGCCGTGCAGTTTGCCCTCGCGGTGGTTTATCCCCAGGCTGGTAATCTCGGCGGCGGCGGATTTCTCGTGTATCGCGACGAAAAGGGGAAGTCCGTAGTGCTCGATTACCGCGAAAAAGCGCCTGCTGCCGCGACCGAAACCATGTATCAGGACACGGCCGGCAAGGTCATCGACGCCAAAAGCCGTTACGGCATATTTGCCTGCGGCGTACCGGGCACGGTCGACGGCATGTGGGAAGTACATAAAAAATACGGCCGCCTGCCCTGGGCCCGTTTGCTCGACCCCGCTACCGAACTGGCGGAAAAAGGTTACCAGATTTCGGCGCAGGAAGCCGCACAATTGAACGCCGAGCGTATCAATTTTCTGCGACACAGCGGTATCCAGCCCGCATTTGTCAAAAAAACAAATTGGGAAGCCGGCGACTGGCTCATCCAGAAAGATCTCGCGGCAACCCTGCGCCGGATCGCCAGCGACGGCCGCGCCGGTTTTTACGAGGGTGCAACGGCGGCGCTGATCGATTACGAAATGCAAAAACGCGGCGGGCTCATCACCAAAGAGGATTTGCTCAATTATCACAGTGTGTGGCGGACGCCCCTGGAGTTCGACTGGCAGGGGCTTCATTTTATCACCATGCCGCCCCCGTCGAGCGGGGGCATCATCCTGGCACAATTGCTCAAAATGACGGGGCAATACCCGCTGGCCTCCTACGGATTTCATTCCGCCCAGGCCATTCACCTGATGGCCGAAGCCGAACGCCGGGCATTTGCCGACCGCGCGATTTATCTCGGCGACCCTGATTTTGTCAAAATACCCCTCAAACAACTGACCAGCGACCAGTATGCCGCCGAGCGAATGACTTCCTACAATCCGCAAAAAGCCACCCCGAGCGACCGTGTGGGCACCTACAAGGCAAAGGAAAGTGAAGAAACAACGCATTACAGCATCGTCGACGGGCAGGGCAATGCCGTATCGGTCACCACCACGCTCAACGATTCGTACGGCAGCCGGGTGGTCGTGTCGGGTGCAGGGTTTATTCTGAACAATGAAATGGACGATTTCAGCGCCAAACCCGGCGCCTCTAACCTCTACGGCGCCATCGGAGGGCGGCCGAACGCCATCGCCGGCGGCAAACGCCCGCTGAGCAGTATGACGCCTACCATCATTACCCGCAACGGAAAGGTCGATATGGTCGTGGGTACACCCGGCGGCACCACCATCCCGACCTCGGTGTTCCAGATCGTGACCAACGTGTATGTGTTCAACCGCGCACTGCCCGACGCTGTCCGCGACGGCCGTTTTCACCACCAATGGTTGCCCGACCGCATCGTGTACGAAGAAGGCGTATTGCCGGAATCACTGACCGAGGAATTGCGTGCGATGGGCCACAATGTGGAGCCGCGCGGCCCCATCGGCAGGGTAGAGGCGATCATCCGATTGCCCGACGGCCGCTGGCAGGGCGTCGCCGACGATCGCGGCGACGACTGCGCGGGGGGATTTTGATTTTTTTGAGGATGCGAGGATTTGAGGATGCGAGGATTCGAGGATTTGAGGATTTGAGAAAAGGGTTGTTCCTTCTCCCGGTTACCTGTTTTGTAAGTGATCGTAATTGTATTCGGGAGGGTTATCTTCACCTTTTTTAACCACCTCACCAATTCACCAACCCACCGCCAATCCACCAAAGCTACAAGCAGCAACAACCCTTTTCTTCAAATCCTCGCATCCTCATATCCTCGCATCCTCAAATCCTCGAATCCTCATCAAAAATGCATTCCCCTCTGCCCAAAATCGTTATCGCCGGCGCGGGCCGGATCGCCTGGCACCTGGGGCGGCGCCTGAAAGGAAAAGGCATGCCGGTGGCGCACGTCGTGAGTCGTACGGCGGCGCATGCCCGCGAGCTGGCCCAGACGCTGGGCTCCGACTGGTCGGACGACTGGGCCGAGGCGCCGGCGGATGCCGACTGGTTGCTGATTGCCGTGCGCGACGATGCCATCGCGGCGGTAGGGGAGGCCCTGTCGGCGGCGATGCCGGGGGTGTTGGCTACGCATACTTCCGGTGCTACGCCGGGCACGGTGCTGGCGCCGTTTTTCAAGCGCTACGGCGTATTTTATCCCTTGCAGTCTTTTTCGAAGGAAAGAATGCCGGTGTGGTCCAAAATTCCTTTTTGCGTAGATGCTGCCGACCCCTCGGATATTTTGTTTTTAAAAAAGACCGCCAAGGTGATCGGCAACCTGGTGTACCAGGTGAACGACAGCCAGCGCGCCATGCTGCACGTTGCCGCGGTGTTTGCCAATAATTTCACCAACCACTGCTTTGCCATCGCTGAAAAATTGCTCGACGAGCACGACCTGCCTTTCGAGATGCTGCACCCGCTGATGGAAGAAACCCTGCAAAAAGCGATTGCCGATTCGCCGGCGCGTATGCAGACCGGCCCCGCCCTGCGCGGCGACACGGATACCATGCAGCGGCATCTTTCCCTGCTTGCCGGGCATCTGCATTGGCAAACCCTGTACCGGAACTTGTCGGACGACATTCGTCAGGAAATCGAACCTTCGGCCGGAACGGACGAATAGGAGAGGTTGTCTTATATCCAAACATTATTTTCACAAAGAGTGAGCCGGCAAATCAATTATTGGATTAATGCGGATTTGTCCCGGTTATTACTTGAATGTATTATTTGTTCAAAATAAATATCCGGGCTTTCTTTTCGTTGCCTAATTTTGTTCCGGATACGCCTTCAAAAATCGCTATTTCCAACCAATTCAATCCTGGGGCTACTCCCGCCCTTTATCCTTGTTAACACCCGAACCGGCGGATGCTCCCGGTTTTTATATTTATGTCGAACGCCAGATTAAGTGCCATAGGCATGTACGTGCCCGAACGAATTGTCGATAACCACTATTACGAGAGTTTTATCGAAACCAACGACGAGTGGATCGTTTCGAGAACCGGCATCAAAACCCGCCGTTTTGCCGCCCCCGACCAGTTTACCAGCGACTTATGTGTGCGCGCCGTGCAGGATCTGGCGGCGCATTACGAGGGCACGATCGACGACGTGGACATGATTCTTGTGGCTACGGTTTCTCCCGACCAGCCGATGCCCAGCATGGCTTGCGTGTTGCAATACAAACTCGGTCTGAAAAAAGCCGGGGCGCTCGACATTTATGCCGCCTGCGCGGGCTTCGTGTACGGCATTACCCTGGCCAAGGGCCTGATCGCCGCCGGTACGCACCGCAAAATTCTGGTGCTGGGCGCCGAAACCCTGACCAGAGTGACCGATTACACCGATCGCACGTCGTGTATGCTGTTTGGCGATGGCGCTGGCGCTGTTTTGATCGAAGCCGACCCGGTCGGCAACGTTGGGCACTGCATCACCGGCGCCAGCGGAGACGGCGGTATCGATCTGTATATCTCGGGGCTCGCAGATACGATCGATGGTCAACCCATCAGCAAGACTGGAAAAATTGTGCAAAACGGCCGTAAAGTATTCAAATGGGCCGTCAATACCGTTTCGGCAAATATGCCCACCCTGGCCGCCGCCAACGGACTTACCCTCGATCAGATCGACTGGTTTGTACCGCACAGCGCCAACATGCGCATCCTGGAAGCCATCAGCAACGAAACCGGTTTCCCACTCTCCAAAACCCTCGAAAGCATCGCCGATTATGGCAACACTTCTTCGGCTTCGATCCCGCTGGCGCTTTGCGTCGCGGTGCGGGAGGGCAGGGTGAAAGCCGGCGACAAAATCATGCTGTTCGGTTTCGGGGGCGGCCTGGCCTACAGCGGGGCGGTCGTAACCTGGGGATAATCCGCTTATCTGCCAAACACCCTGGTCCAACAGTTCAGCAGCACCGCCTTTTCGCGGTCCCAGTTCCATTCCAGTCGCGCCGGACGGCAGGCTGCACGCAATTGTTCATAGCGCGAGGCATCGTCCTGTAAGCTTGCGATGGCGTCTGCCAGTTTTTGGGCGTTCAGGTCGCTCAGCAGCACCGCGACGGGGTATTGCTGTTGCAAAGCCCGGTATTCCGGAAAGTCCATGGTAATCACCGGCACTTCGGCTTGCACGTAGTCGAAAAACTTGTTGGCAAGCGAGAAATAATACGACAATCCTTTGTTTTCCAACAAATTGAGTCCGAGCCATGCGCCCGCGGTCAGGCTTTTCAGATCGGCCGGTTTGACGAAGCCCAGAAATTTCACCCGGCTTTGCACCCCCAGTCTGGCTGCCAGCGCGCGCAATTCGTCGGAGCAGTCGCCTTCGCCGGCCAGCCAAAGTTCGAGTTGAGGCAAATAAAGCAACGCTTCCATCGCCGTCTCGATGCCGCGCCCGGTATTGAGCGCGCCCTGATAGAGCAGGTACCGCGTAGTTTCGGGCGCGGGCGACGCAGCAGCAGTATCCTGCGGTTGCGGCACATTGCGGACAACGGCGAACGGAATGCCGTATTTTTTGGTAAAAATATCGGCCAGCGCGGGCCCGACCGTGTAGGCATGGCGGTAAAACGGCAAACAAAGACGGGCCACCAGCGCCCAGCATGCTTTTACCAATGGCCTGTGTACCACTTCCGGCACTTCTGTAAAATATTCATGGGCATCGAACACCCGTTTTTTGCCCCGCAGCAGCGTAGCGGCGCAGCCCGCCGGCAGGGTGTCCAGATCGATCGAGCAAACCGCGTCGCAGGGGATACGGAGCAAAAAAACAAGCAGCCGCAGGTTGAATTCCGCGTAAAACAAAATGCCTTTGTTGAAGCGGCAGCGCAGCCGTATTTGCCTGAAATTCAGTTCGTCGAGCGGCCGCGAATGCGGCAGTGAGCGCCCGACCAGGGTAACCTGATAGCCGTGTTCGGCCAGGGTGCTGCAAATACGCTGCATCCGCTGGTCGTAGCTGAGGTCGTTGGTGACCGTGAGGATGATTCTTTCAGACATCACAGATTTCAAACCCGCGCCGGAGCGAAACCAGCGGTTCGGGGCCTTTCGGGATAAATTCCTGGGCGACATACCCCTTGAAGCCGGTTTCGGCGATGGCGCGCATGATCGCGGGGTAAAACAGTTCCTGCGTCTCGTCGATTTCATTGCGGCCGGGCACGCCTGCCGTATGATAGTGCGCGAAGTAGACGTGGTGGTCGCGGATGGTCCGGATCACGTCGCCCTCGTTGATCTGCATGTGATAGATGTCGTACAGCAATTTGAAATGGTCGGAACCCAGGCGTTTGCACAGTTCCACGCCCCAGGCCGATTTGTCGCACATGTAGTCTTTGTGATCCACTTTGGAATTGAACAATTCCATACAAATCACCACGCCGGAGCGTTCGGCCAGCGGCATGATTTTCTGGAGGCCTTTGATGCAGTTTTGCATGCCCGTTTCGTCGTCCATACCATTGCGGTTGCCGCTGAAACAGATCAGGTTGCGATAGCCGGCTTTGGCCACCAGCGGGATCATTTCGGTGTAATTTTTGACCAGTTGATCGTGGTATTGCGGGTCGTTCCAGCCCTTGGTCAGACCGATCTCGGCGCCGTTGCACATGGAGGAATCGAGTCCGTATTTTTTCAAAACATCCCATTCGCCCGGCCCGATCAGGTCGATCGCCCCGATGCCGAGTTGTTGCAGGTACTGGCAAAAGGTATCGAGCGGAATATCGCCGAAGCACCAGCGGCACACGGAATGCCGGATGTTGCCTTTCCATTTTAATGATGCGGAATCAGTCATATTGGTCAGGGAAGAGACGGGCGATGCCGATAACACGGCCGCGCCGGCCAGCATGGATTTTAGTGCGTTTCTGCGAGTGGGCATGGCA
>JAEUUU010000090.1 GCA_016787345.1 Saprospiraceae bacterium
CAGGCGGAGGGCCGCGCCGCCCGGCACGGCGACCCCGGACGGGTCAAATACTTCATGTCGCTGGAGGATAAAATGGCGGATAAACTCGGTATGCGCACGCTTACCGACCGTTTCCCGAATTTCTACAAAGAGTTCATACGCGACGGGTTTATCGACAATATGCCTTTGCAGATGATCAGGTCGAATCTTGAAGAACACCGCACCTACTTTAACAAGCTCGAAAGCAGCAAAGTGGAGTATCAGGCGAATGTGGACCTCATTGTCAACTCCTACCGCCAGATCGCCTACGACATACGCGAACAGTTTGTCGTGGGCGCGCCGGAATCCATCGAGTCGGGCATCCGGAAAACGATCGATCTGATGAAACAGCAACTGGCCTCCTTTTCCAGTTTGCGATCGTACCAGGCGCTGGCCGACCGGCTGGCGCAGGATATCACGCGCAGCACGGTCAGCACCGACGACCTGATTTCGCTGGCAGAAGAAAAACTCGGTTTTCCGATCATCCGCAACGAGATGGCCGCGGTTGTGCGCGCTTATCAGCGTCAGATGAGCCCTTTTATCAAATTGTCGTCCAGCAAAAAAGCCATTCCGCTGAGAGAGGCGGCGCTCCGCACGATTATTGCATCGGCTTTGCTGCAGGATAAAAAAACGATTGATCAGGAGTGGCGCAATATTGACCGGGAATTCAATATTTCCAGCGCTTTTTCCCCCAAGGAGTTGTCGCGCATGTTCAGCGCTATCAATGGCCGCTTGCAGCTCGGACTGACCCCGCAAGCCGAAGATGCCGCGTTCAAGTACATCCAAAAGCAGTTGAAGCCGGATCGTGTGGGCAAGCAAAAATGGGGGGCTTTGATCCGTAAAGCTGTGTTGGCGGCCTTCGACGACGTGGATACCTATTTGTTGTATTATCGAAATTATGAAAAAGAAATAACGGACATACAAAAAACCACGCTTTCACAAAGCGCCGATTCGTTGCTCGATGCCGAGTTTTCACGGCAGTTGAAGGAAAATCGCCGCGACCGCGAACAATTCTGCAAGGAGGTCATCCGGGTATTCGACCATGCCTTTGAAAAGTTGAACGATGAAGTGAACATCGCCAGCACCCGGATAAGCCAGATGGGGCTGGGCTTCAAGGAGTGGGTGTATTTGTTGCAGGAGATTCGCGAATTGATGGACAAAAAGATGTTTTCATTGGCCAGCGAGGTCATGAAAATCATTTTGCAATTCGATTTTAGTCCCAAACCCGGCCTGATTGCCGTCCACTCCGAGCGCCGGTTTGAAGTCGGCGCCCTTGGCTCGCCCTGGTTTATGGATGAAACCGAGCTGTTGGAAGAAGACGTACTGAGACAGGTGGAATTGCCCGAAAGCGATGATGAGGACGACGAATATTTTCAGAACATACATACATCCGTAACCCAATCCATGCGGGAGAATGCCGCTGAACTGGACAGGGCTGCCGATAAATACGGCAATATTCACCAGGTACGGCCCGGCCAAATCCGGATTACCATCAAGGATCTGCATTATTATCTTTTCGACTTGTCGGAGAAACAATCGTCGGAGAGCGCGCTACGGGAGTCGCGATTTTTACTCGAAAACAAAGGCGACGGCTTGTCGGCAGTTGCCATTTTGGACAATGCGACAGAGGAAGACAGCAAAAACTCCTTCCTCCGGGCGCGTGTTTTCGGCGATTTCGGCTGCGTCGAAAGTGAATTCAAATACCTGAGAAAATTGCGCCTCGAAAAAGCGCTTTCAACCCGCCTCTTGCTGAGGTTTACGTATTTGTTGTCGAGAGTCGGCGACGATGAAAAAAACATTGCCAAGGCTATCCTGCTCAAAGAAAGCGTACCGGATTTTGATACGATTGACCCGGACAAGCTGGACTATACGCCGATCAATGCCTTCCGGACGGCGTTGGAGCAATTGTTTAATATGCAGGGGTATGATGAAGTAATCGAACTGTATCTGGCCAACCTGCATATCCTGGAGTTGGAATATGACCATAATCATTTGCAGTCGTACCTCATCGTTGCCGAGTCTCTGTTGCGTTCTTCCGAAGCGTGCAAGGCCGATTTCCAGGCCGTTTCAGGTATCAGCTGGCGCGAGTGGCAGATCAATTTGTTTGCGGATTTGTATGCGGAGTACGAAAATACGGATGCATGGCATCGACAGTACAATTTGCGCTTCAAAAGGTACTATATGCGCGGACTGCTAAAAATCGCTTTGTTTGCCGAACAGGAAGCGTACGCCCTGGCTATCGCGCACAAAGTGTTGCGCGAAGAAGAGGATGCTTCGAAGTATGCCTTTTTATCCGAAATTTTTAAAGAAGCAGGATACCTCTATGAATCGCGCTTGTGCAGCGCGCGCTATTATCTTTCTATGGAGTTGTACGAAGAGGCGCTTGAAACCACTACCACGCTTCTCCCTGAATCCGCTGAACCCGACACCGAGGTCGACACCGAGGTCAAAATCCTGCGCATTTATGCCCTGATCAATCTGGTCAGGTGCCTGAGCCGCGATTTGTACGGGAAAAAACTGGCCGATGAATACGTGGAAGAAGCCCTCGGATTAATCAATCGCCTGCCGGAGGAGGAACAGCAAAAAGAGTACGCGGTAGAAAAGAAACTCGCCTGCCTGTGCCACATGGAGCGCTATGCCGAAGCGAAAGACCTGCTTGTTCAGCACAATATCCACTCCTCCCGCTGGCGGATAAGGGCCCTTGCCGCGCCGCGCCTGGGTTCGGTGAAAGCGACCGAAGACCTCCTGTTTTTGCTCGACGAGATTCAGCCCAATTCTGACACGGAGCACCTCGAATGCCTGGTTCTTTTTAACGATTGGCTCCAGCGGCAGAAAAGCCTCGATAACCCGGCGCTGTACGTTCACCTCGCAGACCAGTACCTGGGTTTGCTTTTCGAACGCATGGCTGCCAGTCTGGCCGATATGTCGCACTATAAAGTCAGTTGGGAACTTGGCAAGTTGCTCAATTTGCGCGGCGAACAATTGTTGAAGAACGACCGGAAAGGGGCAATGGCCTTGCTGAACGCCTCGGTGGAAGAGTGGCGGAATGCCCTCCAGCTGACCTATGTGAGCGAAGACGATCTGACCTCCGTACTGAAAAGACACGAAGAACTGGCCCGGGAAATTATCGAGGAAGATTTAAGACAAACCTTGCAGGAAATTAAAAAACTTGAAAAGGAGGCTGCTCATGTCGAGGCGTGAAGTCGTTTATTCCATCCTGTGGTTTGTTTTGACGGGTGTTGCGATCAACCTGCTGAGTCAGGCGCTGACAGAGGAAGATCAGTTATTCAGCGTAATGGCCTGGCTGGCCCTTGCCGTAGCCGGTATCATATTGACTTATTATGCCAGAAGCAGTGCGCAAAGCAACCGCTTTCACAATCATTTGAAACAAATCTGGCAGAAACGATACGCCAAAAACGAGATCGGCAGTCAATACATTAATTACATCGAGGTCAATGGAGAGCCGATCGTGCCGGAGCTGCTCCTGTTCAAATCGGAAAACTATCCTGTCGTGATTTGTAAAATAGAGAACCCCGAGATGGTAGAGGAGTTGTTTGCACGTATCGAACAGCCTGTCACGGATCAAATCATCGAAAAGACTGAACCCAGGGTAGCGCTTTTTCCGAACGTCCTTCCTCTGCGGGCGGTGTTGAGACAGGATGAAGATATTGATTCCTGTATCACCAGAACAATACTCGACATCGTAAAGTCGACGGGAAACGATTACACTTCCACCCAGTTGGTCAAAAAAATCAAACAATCCGGCCGCCGAATCCTGTTGCTGGCCGATACTTCGGCGATCAGCGAAGCGCGGCTGGCGCTCTGGTTGAAGGGTATGGATGGGATGCCGGAGTACCTGTTCCAGTTCATTCTGGCCGTGCCCGACCGGCCGGCGGAGATGGCATTCGAGCGTGCCGACGTCCTGTTGCAGGTAAAGGCAGTGCGATACCCTTTGGCCATCATTGAAACGGAGAAGATGATCAAAAAGAGAATATTGCAACTGGAGGAATCGGCGGCGGGACAAAATATACAGCGGCGAATGGAGCAATTTGCTATCCAGTTTTCGCGGGCGGAACTTGCCAATCCGGGTATCAGCCGGTTTCGGGCAAGAGACCTGGGCATAGAAGACGCTTCGAATATGCTGTACCTGCTGGGCAACTGGATTCGGATGCTGAACGAAGACCGACTGCTTGCCACCTATGAATGGAACCCGCTGTATAAAAGCGAGAAAGACCTGTTGATCGCGCTGGGGATATTTGAAATGGATATTCAGGATGACCAGTACCTCAAAGAAATTAACGACAGTCTCCTTTTTATCTATGTCAGGATTATGATGGACCTCGATACGAGGTTTTATAATCACCCGCTGAAAAAATTTCCATTGACCGAGGCGCATCAGTTACTGGCGCCGATTTTTTCGGATTATCCTAATGCTGATATAGAGCAGTCGGCAATCGAATTGATCCGGAAAGGACACTTCGAATTTCTATACAAAAGGGACCAGGCAAAGGTTCTTGCCATTGTGCTGCGGATGGACCGGCCCGACGTGCCGCTTCCGAAATGGCACAAACTTTCGCAGGAAGAAAAAACGGAACTTGTTTTCAACGACCATGTATCCGGTAACGCCCTGGCGGAAGCGGTCGAACACTGGTTTACGACGACCGAGTTGCTGAATTATTTTGATAATGGGTACCATATCCCTGCTTCGGCTCTTGAGAAAAAAAATACCGGGGTGGAACAAACCTTGATTGCTCTCGCCGTCATGTCGGCATTGGCTGTCGATGGCCCGCTGCCCACGCAACCTGAAATTGTGTTGCTCAAAAAGGCATTGTTGAACAAATTTGATTTCCAGTCCATACTGGCCAGCGATTATTTCAGGAACCTGGAAACGCACAAGTTTTCCAAACGGGTTACCGTGATAGCCGGGTTTCTGGGCACGTTGGGCGATGAGTGGAGGAGCCGGTGTGCTGGCTCGCTTTCAGGCTTTTGATGCGGTATGGGGGCTTATGCTCCCTGTTGATAACCGTGAATTACCCAGACACGTCCGTTCTGTTTACCTTTGCCCCACATCCTTCAACCCACACAATTTCATGGAACTGGAAGTTAAAGATTCGAACGGCAATTTGCTCAAAGACGGGGATTCGGTTACTTTGATCAAAGATTTGAAAGTCAGGGGCTCTTCCGCCGTACTCAAACGCGGCACCAAGGTCAAAAACATTCGTCTGACCGACGATCCCGAAGAAGTAGAAGGCAAAATCGAGGGCAGCATGATGGTGCTCAAAGCCTGCTTCCTCAAAAAAGCCTGATTCTCATATCCCTTTTGTTGGTTTTCGTACTGCGCTTTGCTGCGTGCAGCAAGGATGCACATTATTATTGTCTATGACGCCGGTCAGCAGACAGCATAGGGGTTTGGCCTAATTTCGTTTGGTATTGTCCATGTTATACCAAATCCGATGAGCGACCAGCAGTCTTTCTCCAGTTGGGGCTGGGATATTGATGCATTCGACCGCCTGCAAACCCAGCTCGTGCTTCAATATGAAACGGCCTTCCCAAACCCCATGGCGCCCAAAACGGTGGTTGTCGTGCCCAGCATGACGCTGGATGTGGATATTCTCGCCAAAATCAAAGGTCATATTCACTACGAAGAACGTATGCTATGCGTCCTGATGCTCCTGCGCATGCCCCGAACCCGGGTCGTTTTTGTCAGCAGCATGCCTATCGACGAGGTGATTATCGACTATTACCTGCATTTGTTGCCGGGCGTGACCGGTATGCATGCCCGCAAACGCCTGGTGCTGCTGAGTTGTTACGACGCTTCCAACCGGCCGCTGACGCATAAAATTCTGGAAAAACCGCGCCTGCTCGAACAAATCCGACAGGCAATTCCGCCCGGCGACGCTGCCCATTTGATGGGTTTCAACATCACGGAATGGGAGGAAATACTGGCCCTTCGCCTGGGCATTCCGCTTTACGGTTGCCCCTCGCGCCACAACTACTGGGGCTCCAAAAGCGGCAGCCGTGAACTGTTTCGCGAAGCCGGCCTCCGGATTCCGCCCGGCTTCGAACACCTGGGCAGTATGGCCGACGTGGCCGCCGCATTGCAGGAACTGCGCCTGCAACTGCCCGATGCCCGAAAAGCGGTCGTCAAACTCAACGACGGTTTCTCCGGCGACGGCAACGCCATTTTTCCGCTGGAAAAAATAAGCGGCAAGATCGATGAAGACCAACTGCGCCAGCACCTGCGTATCGTGGCGGCCGATCTGAACTACGAACAGTTTGCCGAAAAAATGACCCTCATGGGCGGAATCACCGAGGCATTTATCGACGGGGCCGCCAAAACCTCGCCCTCCGTGCAGTGCCGTATCACGCCCAAACGCGAGCTCGATATCATTTCCACCCACGATCAGGTGCTGGGCGGCGAATCGGGCCAGGTGTACATCGGCGCCACCTTTCCGGCTTTACCCGAATATGCGGCCGAAATTGGCGCTTTGGGCAAAAAACTCTGCGATTCCATGTGCCCGCGCGGCATTCTGGGCCGCTTTGGAGTCGATTTTGTCTCCGTCAAAGAAGCCGATCAATGGACCCACTATGCCATCGAAATCAACCTGCGCAAAGGCGGCACGACGCATCCTTACCTGATGCTGCAGTTTTTGACCGACGGGCGGTACGACCATAAAAAAGGCGTGTTTTATATCCCCAGCGGTCAGCAGCGTTGCTATTTCACGACCGACGGACTGCAGTCCGACAATTATCGCCAACTCACCCCGGGCGACCTGATCGATATCGCCATTTGCCACGATATTCACTTCGACCCGACCATCCAGGAGGGCGTCACTTTTCACCTGCTGGGCGCCATGTCGGAACACGGCAAACTCGGGATGCTCTGCGTGGGCGATACTCCGGAAAAGGCCCGGGCATACTACCAGAAAACCGTGGCGGTGCTGGATGCGGAGACGAGATGAGGCAACTAGCCGCCCTTCGCCGAGGGAAACCGGGGCGGCTTGCCTTTCAGCGTCGTCGTCAGGTCTTTCACGATCCTCTCAAATATCGCAGGGCCGTTATCTATCATTAAAAACAAAGGTAAAATTGCGAAACAGGCAAACAGCGCAAACCAGGTCAGCCATTTGTAGCGCGGGGAATACATTTTTTCCCAGGAAACTATAAAAAATATCCCGCTGAGGCTCATGATGACGGCCACCGGCCATTTGAGGTATGGGGGTAAAAAAAAACAGTAGACGACCGCGCCTACGCACTGCATACCGCCGATGCTTCTCAGACTTCTGGCGGAAGCGAGGAAGGAATCCCGCTGGCCGTTGGCAATTCCGTTGACCACGTCCATTCCCCGGTACCAGATTTCCAGTTCGGGATCGCGCAGTACCACGATGAGCGATTGCCCGTCGGGCAGGTAAAAAGTTTGCCCCACTTCCAGGTCCGCTCTTTCAGCGGCAGTACCGATCAATTGATCGCCCAAGTGTAAAGTGAGGTTATTCCAGCCAAGCTCCCATTCCACCCGGAGCGGCTGGTTTTGGTCGGATAAAGGCAGTGACATTTGATACATGGCAAAGGGTAGTAGGGTAGTGGATCGGTACTGGACGATCCAATGTCAAATATACCACTACATCCACCCGCAAGCCCGAATGATACCCACGATCCCTACAAAAATCCAGAAAACGTTCAACAAGGTATATGCCCGGTCTTTTTTCAGCACGGCACACCACGACAACAGGATGGCGTCGAGGGTATTGAACACCCAGACAAACAGGAACGGGCTCTCGGGGCCCAGCCAGCTGACCAGGGAAAAACTGCAAATGCGCATCAACACACCCAACATCTCGAATTGCGGCGTGTACTGTCGGATAAATGCGTTGACCGGGCGCAAGGGCCGGCCGTTCAGAAAAGCTTTGGAAAGGTCTACTGTCTGCATCGGGTCGTTTTTAGGGCAAAATTGAGATCGCGCGACAATTGTACATTTTGACGAATGTCATCCCGGCAATTGATCCATCTCGTCCGGTAACACTTGTTCATTTTGATGTATCTGCCTATTCGAAACCCAAAGTTGTACTACTTTGCCAACCCAAACCGGCGCCCTCCCGCCGAATCACAACACCATTTACCATGTTCAAATTTTCCACACCGCGGGTAATCGCCGCATTCAGCCTGTTCTTCCTTCCTTTTTATCTGACGGCTCAACAAACCACCAAACCCTGGGTTTGCGGCCACGACGCTGCCCTGCAAAAAGCCCGGCAACAACCCGGCTGGCAACAGCGGCACGACCAGATCGAACAGCGACTGTACGACCATTCTCTCCAAAAAACACCCCTCAACGCCGCCCGATCCGTTCAGGTGCTCACCCTGCCGGTCGTGTTTCACATCATTCACGACAACGGCTCTGAAAATATCGCCGACGCCCAGGTACTGGCCGGCCTCCAGCAACTCAACGAGGCTTTTGCCAACCAGGCGTATTACGACCAGGGCTCCGGCGTCAATACCATGATCCAGTTTTGCCTGGCCCAGCGCACCCCCGACGGACAAGCGACCAGCGGCATCACCCGCGACCAAAGTCCGCTGACCGAGATGACCATCGAATCGGACGACATCGCCCTTAAAGACCTCAACCGCTGGACGCCCACCGACTATATCAACATCTGGCTGGTGCGCGAGATTTGCTCGGCGGGTTCGGGCTGCGGCGTGGTGGGCTACGCCTATTTCCCCTCTTCGCATGGCAACCCGGAAGACGGTATCGTGATGGAAGCCGAATACCTGGGCATACTGCCCGGCAACACGGGCGTTTTGGTGCACGAAATGGGCCACTACCTCGGCCTTTACCACACTTTTGAAGGTGGCTGCACCAACAACGACTGCCTGGCCGACGGCGACCGGGTGTGCGATACGCCCCCCGACCAGAGTACTCTATGGGTCGATTGCAGCGCCAGTGTGAATACCTGCACCACCGATGCGCAATCGGGCTTTACCAGCGATCAGCCGGATATGATCCTGAACTTTATGGATTATACTGATTTCGACTGTTTCCATGATTTTACAGCCGGACAGAGTGTCCGGATGAACTGGCACATCGACAACGTGCGCCACAGCTTGCTCGATTCAAAAGCCTGCCTTTCGCCCTGCCCCAACCCCGCCACAGCGTTTTTTACCGCCTCCGCCACAACGGTCAATGTGGGCGCCACGGTGAATTTCACCAACGGCAGCACCAACGCCTCCGGCTATTCCTGGGCTATCGGCAGCACGCCGTTTTCCACCAGCGTCAACACGCCGTACACCTTCAATACCGCCGGCGTTTTTACGGTCACCCTCACCGCGAATCCGGCCAATACCACCCTGTGCAACCCGGCGACTTATTCCCTCAACATCGAAGTGGTGTGCCCGGTGAGCGCCGATTTTACCGTGAGCAATACCACGCCCGTAGCCGGTGAATCCGTGACGATCAATAATTTATCTCAAAATGCCCCCCAACAGGAATGGTTCCTCAACGGGGTGTCGCAGGGGCCCGTTTTTACCGGTTTTACCCCGCCGGCCACCGGCGTGTACGTCATCCGGCTCGAAGCGGGCAACGGCTTGTGCGAAGCGGTGGAACTCGTTTACCTGTCTGTACAGGACTCCTGCGAGCAACTGACTTTTCAAAAATTTTGGGGCGCCAATGCCAATGAACAAGGCTACCAGGCCATCACCTTGTCGGACGGAACCTCCTTGTTGTGCGGTACTGTCGTGACCGGAAGCGACACCGATATTTTATTGACCAAAGTGGCGGCCAACGGCACGGCCCTCTGGCACAAACGCTTCGGCGGACCGGGTAACGACCGCCCCCGGCGCGTCCTGGCCCTGCCCGATGGCGGCTGGGTGCTGGCCGGCGGTATCCCTGGCGCTTCCAATAATACAACGCGCCCGCTGTTGGCGCGTTTTGCCGCCGACGGCAGTATCGTCTGGCAGAATACCCTGCCTGCCGATATTGTCATCAATCTTTTTACCGACCTGCAATGGATGCCCGACGGCAATTTGCTGGTCGCCGGCGCCATTCAGACGAGCAGTACCGTCGGCACAGCGGGCATTTTGATCAAAATGAGCCTCGATGGTACGGTAATCTGGTCGAATATGTACGACGGCATCTATATCGACTGGATCGAACACGTCTCCGTGCTGCCCAACGGCGACATCGCGGCGGCGGGTTTTACCAGTTCGTTTGGTTTGAATACCGTGTCAATTCACGATGGCCTGGTCATGCGCTTCAATGCTTCCGGGGCGCTGCTTTGGGCGAAAGCTTACGGATCGATCGACAACGAATGGATCACCCGCGTGTTCCCTGCCTCCGACGGTGGCCTGATGGCTATCGGCGCCACCTCGGGCTGGAACGGCGCGCCGGGCGGCCTGTATCTTGACGACGGCTGGATGATCAAACTCGACGCCGACGGCAACCAGCAATGGGCGCAGGTTGTCAAATCAGACCAGAATATCGATTTCGGTATCCAGAGCGCCTTGCCGACGCCCGACGGCGGTTTTATCATGGCCGCCAACGACGTCAGCAACATTGCTACCAGCACGCCGCTTTATTTCAAAACCGGCCCGACCGGCACAATCGAATGGTCGAAAATATACGCCCCGCCTGGCCAGGGCCGCATCTATTCGGTCGATTATTCCCCCGGCGGCTATCTGTTGGCCGGATACACCGCTACCAATGGCAGTAACGACGCCTGGATGCTCAAATGCGACGCCGCAGGGGTGGCCGGGCAGTGCACCACACAGCCTCATGAACTGAGCACCCTCCCGGTGCAGCCCACCGTGACGCCCGGCGCCATGACCACCCTGCCCGCGCCGGCGCTGAGTGCGACCAACCTGACCGTAACCGACCTTTCCCTGGCGGAAACCACCCCTTGTGCTCCTGATTGCATCACCGACGGCGGTTGTGAAAACACCTGGATCAAACGCTACGGACTGAACAATTTTTTCGAAGGCGGCAACAACCTGATCGCCTCCTCCGACGGCAATTTTTACCTCAATGGCTACCGACTCGACAGCACCCAACTGATGAAAATGACGCCCGACGGCGTGCTGCTTTGGTCGCGTTCGTTCAAATTCACCAGCGGGGCGGAAGAAAGGGTCAGCCAGTTTTTTGAAGACAGCGACGGCAATCTGGTGGGCTGCGGTTTTTTCTTCCAAAACAGTATTATCAACGGCTTTACCTTCAAATACAATCCTGCCAGCGACCAGATACTGTGGGCATTTGAGAACCCGGGCAATCCGCAAACCGCCTATTTGGGTATCCTTGAAAAATCGCCCGGCGGCAACTATCTGACCATCAATTCCTACCACGATTCGCCTTCGCCCGGCAGTTTCGACGACGCCAATCTGGTGGAAATCAACCGCAACACCGGGCAGTTTTCCGGCCTGAAATGGGCATACTCTTACGGTACCTCGGAAGGCTTTATCGAGGCGCAGATACACAACGGCAGCCTGTTCACGGTCGGGCGCTATACTTACGGCGGCAGTTACGAGGGCATGCGCGGCGCACTCAGCCGCTTCGACCTGTCGGGCAACGAGATCTGGTCGCGCATGATGTTCTACAACAGCAACTTTTCGGCGAGGCTGTACGCGGCCGATTTCGTGATCGACGACAATGCCCTGGTGACCATTTACTACGGCGACCACTCGGGCGACGCCGCATTTACCAACCAAATTGCCGTGAGCAAAACCGACCTCGACGGCAACCAGATATGGGCTAAATTGTACACCCTGGGCGGTTCTCCCGAGGTTTTTGTCAAAAGTATCGTGGCTACTCCCGACGGCTACGTGGTGCTGGCGTCCAATCGCGCAGCCAGCCAGCCGGCCAGTGTTTATCTGATTAAAATAGATAAAAACGGCGCCTTTCTGTGGGCGCGCGACTACCGCGACATGTTTGCCTTTCGGGGCAAAAAAATGCTTGCCCTGCGCAACAACTACCTGTATTTTATTGCCGAATCGACCTTTGGCAATGGCGACGTGGCCGTGGCAAAAGTATCGGCCGCCGACGGCCTCGTAGGCGGCAACTGCGGCTATCCGTTCGATTTGGGCGTGATCGCGGAAGACCTGCCTCTGGTCAACAACGACATTACCCTGTTGCGTTATCAAAGTCCGCTCGACCAACTGGCCCGCAATGTGTCGCCGGTAACGGTCGTACTGACGCCCAACGACATTTGCCTGGAAACCTGCGTCAATGAAATTTGCAACAACGGTACCGACGACGACGGCGACGGCCTTTTCGATTGCCTCGACCCAGACTGCAATTGCACGCCCTGCGACGGCGAACAGGCGCGTTTCTGGTATTTCGGCGACAATGCCGGCCTCGATTTCGCCACCAACCCGCCCACGGTGCTCACCAATGGCCAGACGTTCAGCCGCGAAGCTTCCTCGGTGGCGACCGACATACTGGGCAACCTGCTGTTTTATACCGACGCCAGTTTGCTGTACAACCGCAACCACCAACTGATGCCCAACGGCTCGGGGCTCGACGGCCATGCCTCCACCACCCAAACGCTCATTCTGCCGCAACCCGGATCGCCCTGGCGCTTTTTTGTTTTTACGCCCAATAGCTTCGACAACCTTTTCACCGGCAACGGCCTGTCGTACTCGGTCGTGGATATGTCGTTCGACGGCGGACTGGGCGATGTGGCGCCGGGGCTGAAAAATATCGAACTGCTCAATGTCAATCAATTTACCGAAAAGATCACGGCGACCCGCCATTGCAACGGCACCGACTGGTGGATTTTGACCAAGGAAGCGGGTAACAACCGTTTCCGGGCTTATCCGCTTACGGCTGCCGGACTTGGGGCTCCGGTGATCTCCGATGTCGGCACACCGGGCACGCCCGCTTTTCCCAACCTCATCGGCTGCCTCAAATTCAGCCCCGACGGCCGGCAGGTTGCCAATACGCTGTTCCATTCCGGCGGCGTCGATTTGTTCGATTTCGACAACAGCACCGGTCAGTTGAGCAACCCGGTCACCGTCATTCAACCGGGCATGAGCGGGGCTTACGGCATCGAGTATTCGCCCGACGGCCGCTTGCTTTATCTGAGCAATCTTTCCGCGCCCTCGCATATCTGGCAGATTGATCTGGAGGTCACGCTGGCCAATCCTTCAACCCTGCCGTTTGTCGTCAGTACATTTGCCGCTTCCTACCGTTACGGACAGTTGCAGCGCGCGCCCGACAATAAAATTTACGTGACCAATACCGCCCCGCTGGTCTTTACCCCGAGTCTGGGCATCATCAATCAGCCCAATCTTCCGGGCGCCGCCTGCTTGTATGCCGAAGGGTTCAATATATCGCCCGGCGGGGCCAACCTGGGTCTGCCGTCGTTCCCGCAGGATTTTTTCCCGAAAACGCTGCTGACCAGCATCGAAGGCCCCGACTCGCTTTGTCAGGTACCTGGCGAACTGGCTTATACCCTCACGATTAACGACCGCTGTATCGTCGATTCCGTGCGCTGGACGCTCACGGGTGCCGGTACGCTCGTCTCGGCAGACGATGAAGGCGCCACGGTGCAATTCAGCGCCGCCGGCACAGCCGTGTTGTCGGTGATTGTGTTCTCCGAATGCGTCATTCAGGTGGATACCCAGATCATACACGCCATCGACAACCAGTCCCCGACACTCGATCTGGGCCCCGACCAGCAGGTGTGCGAAAACGGTACCGTCGTGCTCAACGCGGGCAGCGGTTTTGACCGATACAAATGGAATACCGGCAGCGCCGATTCGACGATCACCACGCTTTTCCCCGGTACCTACTGGGTGGATGTGTGGGATCGCTGCGGCAACAAACAAAGCGATACGGTGACGGTGAGCGTTCTGCCAGCCTCGGTGCTCGATCTGGGGCCCGATCCGCTTGTATGCGCAGGAACGACCGTGACCTATACTTTGCCCAATAACTTCACCGGCTGGACCTGGACGCCTGACATCGATCTGAGTTGTACGGATTGCCCCACAGTCGTCGTGACGGCCAACGGCGCCGTCACCTACGTTGTGGTGGCCCAAAACAGCGAACTCTGCCTGTCGGCCGATACGCTTACGGTGTTTTCCACCATCGACACTATCGCGGTGAGCATCGACACCGCGGTTTGTTCCAACGAAACACTGTTGTTGTTCGGGGTGGAATGGCCGGCCGATACCGTGGCGGTATTCAGCTTTACAACGGCGGGCGGTTGTGATTCGCTGGTGACACTCACCGTGACGGGCATCGATCCGGTGCAGGTTTTTGTACAGGAAACCCTCTGTCCGGGCGACACGCTTTTGTTTGGCGGGCAAACATTCACTTCGGACACGCTCCTTCAACTGGTTTTTACCGGCGAAAATGGTTGTGACTCCATTGTACAATTGACGGTCGATCTGATCGATACGGGCACTATTTACCTCACCTTGCAGGGCTGTCCCGGCGGCTTCGTCCCGTACAACGGCGTCGACATCCCGACCGGCGCCACGCAGGTATTCCAGTTGCCGGGTTCGGCGGGCGAATGCGATTCCACGCTGATCGTAACCGTAACGCCACTGACGGGCCCGAGCCTGCAACTGATCGACACCGATACCCTGGTGGCGGGCGATACCCTGGTGCTCAACCCCATACCCGACGGTATTGGTCCCTTCCAGTGGCAGTGGGCGCCCCTGCCGCCGCCCGAGGACCTGAGTTGTTACACCTGCCCTTCGCCCGTTGCATCGCCTTTGGACGACATCACTTTCACCGTCACGGTCACCGATGCGCAGGGCTGTACCGCGCTCGATTCGGTTACTCTGATCGTGTTGCCCTGCGAGGAGCCCTTCGTGCCCAATGCATTTTCACCCGACAACGACGGCACCAACGACTGGTTCTACATTATTGCGCCCGAATGTGTGGTGCAGGTGCATTACCTCCGCATTTATGCCCGCTGGGGCGAATTGGTGTTTGAGCGAAGCAATTTCCCCGCCAACGTGGAAACTTTGGGCTGGGACGGCAATTTCAGGGGCAAAAAATTCCCGTCCGACGTGCTCGTCTGGCTGGCCGAGATCGAGATGCCGGACGGGACGGTGTTGCGGAAAAAGGGAGATGTGACCTTGTTGCGTTAACTGCTATTTGGTTTGCTGTTGCACACTGATCATGCAGGCTTTTTGGCTGACCATGCAGGAAACCAGCAAGCCATCCTTTTCAACGATGACATTTCCGCCCTGAGGCGTTTGCGTCAGCGTGGTCTTGAATCCTTTGGCTTTCAGGGCTGCGTTGTAGGTTTTCAGCATGTCGATTGAAGCGCCTTCATAAACGACGCTCCAGGTTATCGTGCCTTCCATTTCGCTACGGGTTACCCGTTGAATAGCCAGGTTTTGAAGTTGCGGAACCTCTGAGGGAATATCGGCCGGCCAGGTATTGGCTTGCTGATTCAGCACAACGCGCTGGCCATTTCCTTCAATGGTAACATCGCCGGCCTCGTTCATTTCGATGTCTTTTCCTGTGACGCTTTCGAGGGCTTTTTCGCCGGTTTTTTCATTGGGAGACTTGCAGGCCGCCAGGAAAAATACCAAAGCGCTGGCCAGCAGGAG
>JAEUUU010000132.1 GCA_016787345.1 Saprospiraceae bacterium
AGGGCAAACGCATTAAAACAATAACTGACTGCCGTACGAATGCAGGTGACTACCCCAAACATTTTTTTGGAAATCAGGCGGGCCGTTACAAGGGAGCAAAATCGGGTGTACGAAGCAAAGAATCCGCGCCAATCCGGGTCATCCGCGTCATCCGCGTCATCCGCGTGGCTATCCATTTCCCGTGATCCTTGTTTATACCTCGTGTTTCCTCATTTCTTTTTCGAGGGTTTCGGAAGTGTGGATGGGAACGCGGATGACACGGATGATGCGGATTTGCGCGGATTTTCAAAAGGGTTGTTCCTTATTCCACAAGATATATGGCCAACAGGGTCTTGCCGACCTCTTCTGGTGTTTTCCGTTTCTAAGCCGATGAAGATTTTAATGCGTTTGCCCTGCCCCCAACAATCCCTACCCTTCAACCAGAACAATCCTGATTCGCTTTTGAAAGCCTGCGATTTTTATGCCACCCCCATTAACCCAGTCGCCGGCTTGATTTTTTTACGCAAAAAGGCTCCATACCCTGCTTACATTTGTACCGCAAGCAACCGAACGAAACGCCGCCGTGCCCGCCCCGCTCAAAACATTCCTCATTTACGCCCGCTCCGACGAGGCCTACAAAAACGATCTGCTGCGCCACCTGCGCGGCACCCTGATCGCGTCGGGCGATCTGGAAGTGTGGTCCGACGAGCAGATACGACCCGGCGAGGACTGGGACAAATCCATCAAACACAATCTCGAACAATCGCAACTCGTGCTGGCGCTCGTCAGCGCTGATTCGCTGGCTTCGCCCTACATCAATTCCAGCGAACTGCGCCAGGCCGTCGACCAGCGCGCCGAGGGCCGCAGCGTCGTGGTACCCATTTGCGTCAAACCCTGCGGCTGGCGCTTCAATCCCATTATTCGCGACCTGCAGGGACTGCCCAAAAACATGCGCCCCGTGAGCGAATACCCCAATCCCGAAACCGCCTGGACCGAGGTGCTCGACGGACTGGAACTTATTATCCATGATTTTCAACGCCGGCAAAACGACGATACCCGCCGCCGCGCCGAAGCCGCCCGCGCGGCCGAAAGCCAACGCCTGCTGCAACTCGACCACGATGCCTATGCCCGCGCGGCAGCCGGCGATACCCCCGAGGCTTACGCTATTTACCTGCGCGACTACCCCGAAGGCGCCCATGCCCGCGAGGCCCGACAGCGGCAAAAAACGGCGCAGCGCCGCCAGACGGCTCCCGCACCCGCCGGCGCTTTCCCCACCGGAAAAATAGCCCTGGCCGGCGCGGCAGTGCTGTTCCTGAGTATTTTGCTGTACCAGTTCTGGCCGGCACAACAGCCCGGCCCAGGCGCCGACCCCATCCCTGCAACCGCGCCCGCTGCCGTTGCCGACGACATGGTATTCATCAAAGGCGGGGCTTTTCACATGGGTAGCGATAAGGGTGAAAGCGACGAAAAGACTGTGCATTTGGTTGCAATACGCGACTTTTACCTCGGTCGCACCGAAGTGACGCTGGGACAGTTCAAAACCTTTGTTGAAGAATCTAGTTACCTGACCGATGCCGAAAAAAATGGATGGGGTAATGTTTGGAACGGTAAGGACTGGGAGAAAATGAACGGTGTCAGCTGGCGCGACGACGCCGAGGGCGCCCGCCGGCCCGAAAACGAGTACAAGCACCCCGTCATCCACGTCTCCTGGAACGACGCCAAAGCCTACTGCGACTGGTTGTCGCGGAAAACCGGCAAAACCTATCGCCTGCCTACCGAGGCCGAATGGGAATACGCCGCCGGCAACGGCGCCAAACACCACACGTACAGTTGGGGCAACGGCAACCCCGCCGGTAAAAAAGGCGGCAATGTGGCCGACGAAGCCGCCAAATGGAAAAATCCAAATTTGAGTGATTTCATAAATTATAATGACGGGTATGCTTTTACCGCCCCCGTCGGTTCTTACGATCCCAACGAACTGGGGCTGTACGACATGAGCGGCAACGTATGGGAATGGTGCGAAGACTGGTACCACAATTCTTACAAGGGCGCTCCGAATGATGGGAGTGCGTGGATCTCCCCCAAGGGCTACGGCCGTGTCTTCCGTGGAGGCTCGTGGCGTTATACGTCACAGTTCGCACGTGTCGCAAGCCGCACATACAGTAGCTTCTCTTACTGTAATGGCAGTATCGGCTTCCGCCTTGCCAGGACCCCGTAACATTTTGGGTTATTACCTTTTTACCTTTTGAAAAAGTCCTGCCCCGGCGGTTTTTTTATGTGCGCCATACGGGGCGAAGGGTTGGCTGCATTGTGTCGCGATGCGGCATTTTTGCTCTCCGCAATTGCTGGGGGAGCTACATACGTTGTGCCGCGATGCGGCGTTTTTTGCTCTCCACGATTGCTGGGGGAGCTACATACGTTGTGCCGCGATGCGGCATTTTTGCTCCTCACGATTGCCTGGGAGCTACCTACGTTTTGCCGCTATGCGGCTAAGAAAGAGTATCTCCATTTCGGACAGGATTGACCATACCCCAATGGCGTACGCCTGCCCCAACTGCCGCATCGCGGCACAACGTATGTAGCTCCCCCGGTTGTCCCGCGCGCGTTTTGCGCCGCATCGCGGCATCATGTTTTCGTAATGAACCAGGTTATAGGCAACAAGGAGAATCGCCCCGCATGGCGCACATAAAAAAATCCCGCCGGGGCAGGATCTTTTCAAAAGGTAAAAAGGTAAAAATTCAAAATGTTACGGGGTCCTGGCAAGGCGGAAGCCGACATTGATGATGCGGCCGGCCGGGTAGCCGTAGTAGCGGCTGGCGACACGCGCGTTAGCCGGCGTGTAGTCCCACGAGCCGCCGCGGCGGACGCGGCTGGAGCCTCTGGGTGTATCGACCCAGGCCGAGCCATCGGTGGGTGGGTTGTCATTATATGAGCCATGCCAGTCGTCTTCGCACCATTCCCACACGTTACCGCTCATGTCATACAGTCCCAGTTCGTTGGGCTTTTTTTCGCCTACGGGGTGGGTTTTGCAGTTATTTGCCGATACTTTTTCACTTTTCCACTCGCCAGACAATTTGTTGTCGCCCGAATTTTCCCAACACCATCCCACTTCGTCCAGTTGGTTACTTCCCGAATAGGTAAAGCCTTTGGACAGCCGACCGCCGCGCGCGGCGTATTCCCACTCGGCTTCAGAGGGCAGGCGGTAGGATTGGCCGGTGGTTTTGAAGAGCCAGTCGCAGTAGGCTTTGGCGTCGTCCCAGGAGATGTTGATTACCGGCCGGCGGCCCCTGCCCCAGCCCTGGTCGGCGGGTTTTTCGCGCTTAGTTTCTGTGCAGAACCGGTCGTATTCCTCAAAGGTCACGGGGGATTTGCCTATGTAAAAATCTTTCACTGTGACGGCATGGGCGGGTTTTTCGTCGTCATAACCATCGTTGCTACCCATCTGAAACGTACCCCCTTCGATACGAATCATTTCGGGCAGGTTTTTGGCGCGGGCTTCCGCTTCGGCGGCCTGGCGCTGGCGTTCTTTTTCGGCGGCGGCTTTTTGGCGGGTATCTTCTTCGGCTTTGCGTTGGGCTTCGGCCCGTTTTTTTTCGTCGATCCGGCGTTTGGTCTCCATTGCTTTGAGTTCGGCCAGGCGATTTTCCGCTTCGGAGCGGTGGAGGGTATGAAGCAGGTCGTCGAGGTAGGTTTCCAGGGCGATGATTTTGTCGCTGATGTTTTCGGCGGCTTCCGCTTCGGTCACGGCCGTTACCCAGGCGGCTTCGTCCATCTGGCGGATGCGCTGCGTACGCGCCTGTTCCGCAAGCGCCTTTTGTTCGGCTTCGCGCGCTCGCGTCAGGCGGTCTTCTTCTTCGCGGCGGGCTTGTTCTGCCGCCTCGCTCTCGGCTTTGCGCCGTGCCGTCCGTTGTTCGAGCCAGTCCAGAGCACTTCGTTTGATGCCTTGCTGTATCTCGTGATACGCTTCGTGTGGATAAGGGAAATGCGATGAAAAAATGGGTCGTGCCCCATTCGGCAAAGCCTGGAACTGGCCGATCTCGAAATATTCAGTCCAGTCGCAGGGGTGCACGATGATCGGGATTAAACGCGCCAGGCCGTCGCGGTGGCGCTGCAAGGCATCTGCAAGTTCGGTTTTTTCAATGTACTCCGAATTGATAAAATCCACGCTGATCAGCAGCAGTACCAGATCCGCTTGTTCGAGTTTTCGTTTAATCGAACGGTCCCAGTTTTCTCCGGCGAGAATTTCAGCGTCGAACCACAGTTCGAGCAGCTGCTTTTTTTCAAGCAGCGCGAGGTGTTTGCGCAATTCGTCTACTGCCGGGCGGTCGTCGCGGGCATAAATGATAAATGTTTTGAGCGGCGGGTGTTCCATAAAGCCGTTTGGGCGAATCAGGGCAAAAATAGGCGATTGGCGGGAAAACTCGCGAAGTGTGCGGAAGGGTGGGGGGGGATTGGAACGCGGAGTACGCGGATTTGGGCGGATGGGCGCGGAATTTACCGCTTCTCGGGAGCTTTTTGGGACAGGATGAACAAGACCAACAGGATAATTGCTGGTATTTGCTGGCGCGAGGCTTGGCTGCTGGCGCGAGGCTTGGCCTCGTGCCTACTATGCATCGGGCTTAGCCCGGCCAGGAAATTGGGGCAGAGCCCCCCCCGATATGAGGCACGAGGCCAAGCCTCGCGCCAGCAGCCAAGCCGCGCGCCAGCAGGCCCCGCCTACTCCTGACTCAACCGCACCACCTGATCCATCATCTCCTGTTCGAGGCCGGAATAGAAGCCCTTGTGGCGCCAGGCCAGGCGGCCCTGTTTGTCGAAAATGAAGATTTGGGGCAGGCCGTTCAGCTGACCGGGCAGCACCTGGCTGAATCCGCGATAGCGGTCCCACCACACTTCGAAGGGGTATTTTTTCTCCCGGATGCGTTTGTCAATCAGGCGGAAGCGGTCGGGGAAATCGGTGGAAATGGCGATCAGGCGGAAATCGACCTGTTCTTTCCAGACGGGGTAGTTGCGCGTGTACACGTCGAGTTCGATCTGGCAGGGGTAGCAGGTGGTGAGCCAGAAGGTCAGGACGGTCACCTCGCCTTTGCGGAGCAGGGTTTTGGAGCTGGTCGTCACCGTGCTGTCGGGGCTGACGAGCGTGACGTTGAACGGAAAGATCGTATCGGCGGGGGCGACGTATTGGGCAGAGGCCGTTGTTGGGCGAAGCAGAAATGCGGCGATGCAGAGCAGCAAATATTTACGCATTGGAAAAAAATTTGACAAAAAAGGCCTGCTTTTCAGCAAAATAGCGTGACGGATCGCCGTAATTAACGTCCCATTAACCGTTTGAAAGAATTTGGCTGCCGAACGGGTCGGCTTTGGCCGCTTTTTCGTCTCTTTGCAGGCGAATTTTCTTTCAAACTACACGGACAACGTTGGTCGCTACCGATAAGAAGACAGCCTCACCTACCGACAGCGAATTGATCGCCCGGTATTTGCGGACGCAGAACACCCACGATTTTACCCTCCTGTACCGCCGGTACGCAGGCAAGGTGTATGCGAAGTGTATCACGATGCTGTCTGATAATGCCCTGGCGCGCGATGCCACGCAGGATATTTTTATAAAAGTGCTGCTGAATCTCGCCCGGTTCAACGAACAGTCGTCTTTTTCGACCTGGATTTATTCGATCACTTACAACTATTGCATCGATATGATCCGGAAAAAGAAAAAAGTGCCGCTGATCTTCACCGAAGATATCGGAAAAGTGGGGGAAAAACCGGAAGTCGAAGTGCCGGATAGTGTTCTGCTCGAAATGAAACAAGACAGGCTGGAAAAAGTGCTCGACCGGCTGCCGCCCGGCGACAAGGCCATCCTGTTGATGAAATACATCGACGATCTGCAAATCAAGGACATCGCCGAGGTGCTCGACAAATCCGAGAGCGCGATCAAAATGCAAATCATGCGCGCCAAACAAAAGGCGCAAAGCATATACGACGAATTGTACGAAACCGACCCCCTCGAAACCTGACAAACACCCATTATTCCATTAACTAATTACCCCATTAGCACATTAGCACATTCTTTTAATCATCCTAATCACCGATGACGATGTTACCCGCCTCGTCGTTCAAAACAGTTAATTATGGCAAGCAACTTTCACAACATGCACAGGGACTGGGAAGACCAGCTACCGCCGGAATTGGAAGGCCATATCGTACAACAGGTGAATAATCTTTCCGTCTTCGGCAAGGTCGTCGAGCTTTTTGTACCCAATGCCCTGCATACTGCTGCCCGATTGATCGGTGGCGACAGCGGCCCCCATGATCCCGCCGGGGCCGACGGCCGCTATTCGGTCGACGACTGGCGACGCCCCCCTGCCCGCTGAGTTTCAGTTCCTTCAAGCGCTTATGAACAGTCTTCTACTCTTCCAAACCATACCTTCCGACGGCCCGCTGGCCCAATTATTCGCCCAATTCTCCGCCGCTTTCCCCAAAATGGTGGCGGCCATGAGCGTGTTGCTCATCGGTTGGCTGATTTCCAAATTGCTCCGCCGGGTGCTGAGCGGCGTGCTCCAGCGCGTCGGTATCGACAAACTGGCGGAACGCCTCAACGAAATCGACATCGTACAGCGCAGTGGCATGACGATCCGCCCCTCAGGCATGATTTCCTCTGCCCTGTACTACGTGCTGATGTTGTTTTTCATCATCGCGGCAACCGACCTGCTGGGCGTGGCTGCCATCACGCAGCTGGTGACTGATGTGATCAACTATCTGCCGTCGCTGTTTACGGCGGCGCTGGTGTTCCTGATGGGCATTTTTGTGGCCGATATGGTGCGCGGCATCGCGCTCACGGCCCTGCGCTCCCTGGGTATTCCCTCGGCCAATATGATCGCTTCGGCGGTGTTTTATTTTCTGTTTATCACCGTGGCGGTGAGCGCGCTGGCGCAGGCGAAGGTCAATACCGATTTTATCGCCAACAACCTCACGATGATTATCGCGGCCGCGGCCGGCGCTTTCGCCCTGGGCTATGGCCTGGCAGCCCGGCATCTGGTGGCCAATTACCTGGCCAACCACTACAACCGCGACAAGGTGCGGGTGGGCTACGACGTCAGTATCGACGGCGTGCGCGGCAAGGTCGTGCTGATCGATTCCACCTCGATGATCCTGCAAACCAACGACCGGGCGATTATCATCCCCCTGAGCAAACTGACGACCGAAAAGGTGGAGGTGCATTATCCCGAAGGACAGGACGAAAACCTGCTGCAGTCCGGCTCCTGACCGCTTTCCAAGGCTCCCTGCTTGTTGTGCATAAAGCTGTCTTGTTCTGCCTTGCCGGTGAAACCCGCGTGCAGAAAAGGGCGGTATCTTGTGGCATACAACTATTCACAAACCTTTTTTCTTGTATGAAAAAGTTTTTCCCGTTTCTGATCCTTTTCCTGTGCTTCCAGGCTGCCTTCGCCCAGGAAGCCGGCAATGCCCGCCTCGATGAAGTGTCCAAAATGGTCGCCCTGCGCGACACCTTCGGCTGGACGACCGGCGGCGGCATCGGCCTCGACCTCGGCGGTATGGGCCTGCTCAACCCGCGTGTGGGCGCCGGCGCCAACCGCGTCGGCCTCGGCGGCCTGGGTACGCTCTTTGCCAACCGCAAGGAAGCCCGCTGGTACTGGAACAACCAGTTCTCCATCCAGCTCTCCGCCCAACGCCTCGGCCGCACCCAAACGGCCCAGCCCAAGGTCGGCTTTCAAAAAAACCTCGACGTGCTGCGCCTGAGCTCGCGTTTCGGCTACAAAATCAGCAAAGACGACAAATGGTTCGTCGCTATTGACGGTTTTGCCCAAACCCTGGCGCTCAAAACCTACGCCAGCAACTACCTGAAACCCATAGATGAAAACGACCGCGTCGTCGCGCAGCTCTTTTCGCCGTTGCTCGCCACGATCTCGCCAGGTATCGACTACAAACCCAACGCTCACCTCTCGTTCTTCTACTCGCCCTGCGGCACCCAGATCATCTTCGTCGCCGACGATGCCATCGCCGCCACCGGCGTACACGGCAACGACGTGACCCGCGACGACCTGGGACGCATCACCGATTACAAAAACACGTTCTTCGGCCTCGGTTCGGAATTCAAGGCCGGCTACAACAACAAATACTTCAACAACCGCCTGTCGGTGACCAACAACCTGCGCTTGTTCTCCAATTACCTGGACGAACCGCAAAACATCGACGTTTTGTTCAGCAACAACTTCAGCATCGCCATCTTCAAAGGCCTCTCGCTCGACCTGCTGGCCGAATACTTCTACGACCACGATGTATTCGTGAAAAAAGACGTCAATGAAGACGGTATCTACGACGTCACGATCAACCCCGACGGTACCACCACCGGCCCCGACCGCCTCGGCCGCGGCGGCCAGATGACGGGCGCCTTCCTGCTGAAATACAGTGTTATTTTTTGAGGTCGATAAGGGTTGATCAGGTTTATGAGGTTGATAAAAGGAGGGTGGATGCTTGCGGATACTTGTTCATCTTATATAGTTGTTTGAGTACTCCCCGGCTTTACCCGGTGCCTCGGTTCCCGCAAGCATCCACCCTCCTTTTATCAACCTCATAAACCCCATAAACCCCATAAACCCCATAAACCTTATCAACCCCTTTTTCATCCACCCTTACCCAATATGCGCATCCTCATGGTTTGCCTCGGCAACATTTGTCGCAGCCCGCTTGCCGAAGGTATTTTACAAGACAAAATTGACAGACTGGGGCTCGGTTGGACGGTCGACAGCGCCGGTACAGGCCACTGGCATGTGGGTGACAGTCCCGACCGTCGCTCGGTTGCTGTGGCGCGCAGCCACGGGATCGACATCAGCGGACAGCGCGGCCGACAATTTCAGCCGCGCGATTTCGAGCGCTTTGATCATATTCTGGTCATGGACGACCAGAATCACCGCGACGTACTGCGGCTGGCTCAGGCCGACGAACACCGCGCCAAGGTGCGCCTGATACTCGATTACAGTCGCCCCGAAGGCAGACAAGTGGTGCCCGACCCGTACTACGACGACAATGGTTTCGAGCACGTATTTCAATTGCTCGACGAGGCTTGCGAGGCATTTGTCCGTCGGCATACCTAATTTCAGCGCCCGGAACCGTCAGGATTTATGCGCTATTTTATCACATTGGCCTATCGCGGCACTGCTTTTTCCGGCTGGCAACGCCAGCCCAACGGACCTTCTGTGCAGACCGCGCTGGAAACGGCGCTGGCGACCTTGCTGCGCCACCCGGTCGAGCTAACGGGTTGCGGCCGCACCGATGCTGGTGTGCATGCCCGGTACTATGTGGCGCATTTTGATACCGAAGCCGGTTTCCCGGATTCTTTTTTAACGAGGTTGAACAGTCTGTTGCCGCCAGACATTGCTGTGTACGACGCTTGCCGCGTGGCCGACGATGCGCATGCCCGTTTCGATGCCGTCGAGCGCGGTTATGAATACCATATCAGTCTGAGGAAAGATCCATTTGCCAACGACCTGGCCTGGTATTATCCCCACTGGCGCAGGATCGATACGGGCAAAATGCAGGAAGTGGCGGCTCTTTTGCCATCATTCAACGCCTTTGCGCCTTTTTGTAAAAGCGACAGCGGGCTGGAGCATTTTCAATGCGCATTGCATGTTGCCCGCTGGGATTTTCAGCCGGCCAATCACCGCTGGATTTTTCACGTCGGCGCCAACCGGTTTTTGCGGGGCATGGTTCGCCTCATCGTAGGCGCCTGCGTCGAGGCAGGGTTGGGCAAATTGCAGGTGGCCGACATCCGAACGGCACTGGAAATGCAGACGCCGCTACCCCGCAGCCTGAGCGTGCCGCCGCAGGGGCTTTTTTTGACCCGAGTGGTCTATCCATTCGATTTTCAGGGCAAATCCTGATTACGCTCATGCCGGAGTTTGACCGGTGTCATTGCTGAGGGGTGATTTTGGGCTGACTTTTGTCTCAGTTCTTCATCACAACAGTTTGACTGCCATGTTACGCTTCCTTCTTCCCACCGATTTCTCCGAAAACGCCAGCCACGCCCTGCGGGTTGCGGCTGCTTTGGCCGCCAAAGCCAAAGCCAAACTGGAGTTGGTTCACATCAATACAGCCGTGGCTTATTCGCCCCCGCTGCCGGAGTATTATGGAGGCGATTTGTACGACTCAACCGAGTACTACGAAACGGCAGCCCGCGAGTTGCACAATTTGAAAAAAGAACTGACTGAAAAACCTGAATTGAACGGTCTCGAAATTGAAACGCGAATCGAAGAAGGCTTTTTGTTCTCCTCCGTGCGGCGTATAGCCGAAGAAGACAAAGTGGATTTGGTCGTCATGGGGACTAAAGGCGCATCGGGGGTCAACGAATTTTTTATCGGCTCCAACACCGAAAAAGTCATTCGTACGGCGCCTTGCGCGGTACTGACCGTACCTGAAAAATCCGGCGATTTCGATCCGAAAGTGGTGGTCATTCCGACCACTTTGCGCAAAGACCAAAAGCCCGTTTTCGACTGGGCGGCCCGTTTGCAGCAGCATTATCCGCTGAAGGTCAAAGTGCTTTACCTGAACAACCCGGCCGATCTGGAAGACGACAAGGAAATTGAAAAAACCGTACAGGAATTCGCCAGCGCTTCGGGGTTGAAAGACGTGGAAACGTTTGGCAGTACGAGCACCTTCAACGAAGAATTTGCCATCCTCAGCTTTGCCCAGGAGCAAAAAGCAGACCTGATCGCCATGGTCACGCACCAGCGTCGCGGCTTGTCGCACCTGCTCTTCGGCAGCCTCACCGAGGATGCAGCCAACCACTCCGACATCCCGGTACTTAGCGTACCTGCATGATAAGATAATAGTTCAGGACACGACAGGGTAGTTTTCTGTTCGGCGGCAGCAACCTGCAAAAGGACTGCCGCCGCTTTTTTTATGCTATCTTTGCGGGGATGACCTTTTCTTCCAAACTGATCGAAAAAGCCGTCGAAGCGTTCGCCAGCCTGCCGGGCATCGGGCGGAAAACCGCTTTGCGGCTGGTTTTGCATTTGCTCAAACAGGAAAATTCCGTGACCACCCGTTTTGCAGAAGCACTGGTGGCCATGCGCGAAGGCATACGCGAATGCAGTATTTGCCACAACCTCTCTGACGAGGAAAAATGCCAGATTTGCGCCGATGCCCGCCGGGATCATTCGTTGATCTGTGTGGTGGAAAACGTGCGCGACCTGATGGCCATCGAGGATACGGGCCAATACAGAGGGCTTTATCACGTGCTGGGCGGCGTTATCTCGCCGATTGAAGGCGTGGGCCCTGCCGATCTGAACATCGATTCCCTGCTGGCCAGGATGCCCTCCGGCGAAGTCAAAGAGGTAATTATGGCCATCAGTCCAACCATCGAAGGCGAAACTACCGTCTATTATTTATCCAAAAAATTACATGCCGAGGGTGTGCAGGTCAGTGCGATTGCGCGCGGCGTGGCCTTTGGCGGCGATCTGGAATATGCCGACGAGCTGACATTGGGTCGCTCCATTGTGGCGCGAGTGCCTTACACTTCGAAATAAAACTGCCGGCACATGGCCCGGCGTTTCTTGTTTTAATCCGTTTCCGAACCCGTTTTCGTGGTCGGAGTAGACAGTCTCCATCCCAAATTCGATACATGAGCCCCGTTAATCGACCACCGAAGTGCGGCTTTCCGGTGGCGGTCGCTTATTTTTGCGCGTTGAATTCAGCCCGTCTCTATGAAACAAACGACGATTCAAAATCCGGTTTCTGTTCGCGGTGTCGGTTTGCATACCGGTAAAGCCGTAAATCTGACCTTTAAACCGGCGGAGGCCAACCATGGGTTCCGGTTCCAGCGTATCGACCTGCCCGACCAACCGCTCATACCGGCCGACGTGAAATACGTGGTTTCCACCAACCGGGGCACTACCCTGCGCAATGGCGAAGCGGACGTTTGGACCGTCGAGCACGTATTGTCAGCCCTGACCGGCCTGGGGCTCGACAATGTTTTGATGGAAATCGATGGACCGGAAATGCCGATCATGGACGGCACGGCCATGCCTTTTATCGAAATTCTGCAAAAGAATGCCGGCAAACTGGTGCAAGACGCAGACCGCGATTATCTGGTTATCGACGAGCCTATTTCCTACAAGGACGAGGTGACCGGCACCGAACTGCTCGCCCTGCCTGCCGATGCCTTCGAGGCGACGGTAATGGTAGACTTTAATTCCAAGGTGTTGGGGCCACAATTTGCAGCCCTGAACGGAATGGACGAGTACGTGGCTGAAATCGCACCCTGCCGCACCTTCGTTTTTGTACACGAACTGGAAAAGTTGCTGGACATGGGCCTGATCAAAGGCGGCGACCTCGACAATGCGATTGTTATTGCCGACCGGAAAATGGAAGCCCGCGAACTGGAAGAACTGGCGAAAAAACTCGGCAAGCCCGGTGTGAAAGTAGAAGCGGAAGGCGTGTTGAACACCGTTCAGCTTCGTTTTCAGAACGAGCCGGCGCGACATAAGCTGCTCGACGTGATCGGCGACCTGGCCCTGATTGGCAAACCCATCCGGGGAAAAATCGTGGCGACCAAGCCCGGACACACCGCCAATGTCGAATTTGCCAAGCTGCTGAAAAAACATTTGACCGACCAACGCCGTTTGCTCGGCATTCCCAAATACGATCCGGAAAAGGAACCGGTGTACGACAATGCCGGGGTGACAAAAATGCTGCCCCATCGTTTCCCTTTCCTTATGGTGGATAAAATCATGGAAATTTCTCAGAACCACGTAATCGGTATCAAGAACGTTACCATGAATGAGGCCTTCTTCCAGGGCCATTTTCCTAATAATCCCATCTTCCCCGGTGTGCTCCAAATCGAAGCAATGGCGCAAACCGGCGGTATTCTGGCCCTGCACAACGTACCCGATCCCGGAAATTGGGACACGTATTTTTTGAAAATTGACAACGCCAAATTCAAAGCCAAGGTCGTACCGGGCGACACTTTAATCCTGAAGTTGGAACTGCTTGAACCCATTCGGCGCGGCATCGTTCATATGCACGGCGCAGCTTATGTCGGTAGCAAACTGGTCTCGGAGGGCGAACTCACCGCCCAGGTCGTCCGCCGCCGTACTGAAGCAACAGAACCGCAGTCCAGCTGATTATTTTCCACCGGACAAGCAAAATTGTGAATGCCGTGAATCAGGTCTCGTCTTTTACAATTTGCCCATGCACAATCATGAAGTTTTAGATGAGCTTTTCAGACAGCTTACGGGTAATTCACCCGAATGCGAAAATCGGTAAAAACGTTACGATCAGCCCTTTTGTGGTGATCGAAGAAGACGTCGTGATCGGCGATAACACCTGGATCGGCCCCAACGTAACGATTTTTAACGGCGCCCGTATCGGCGAAAGGTGCCGCATTTTTCCCGGCGCTTCCATCAGCGCTATTCCTCAGGACCTCAAATTCAAAGGCGAAAATACGACCCTGGAAATCGGCAACGGTGTCACGGTGCGTGAGTTTTGTACGCTCAACCGCGGCACGAGTGCAGAAGGCCGCACGGTGATCGGCGACAACTGCCTGCTGATGGCCTATGTACACGTGGCCCACGATAGCGTCATTGGCCGCCATTGCGTGCTGGCCAACAACGTAACCCTGGCTGGCCATATCACCATCGGCGATTACGCAACCCTGGGCGGCATGGTAGCCGTACACCAGTTTGTGCGCATCGGCGATCAGGTCATGATCGGCGGTGGCTCGCTGGTTGGCAAAGACGTGCCGCCTTACGTCACGGCTGCCCGCAGTCCCTTGAGTTATGCAGGTGTCAACTCCATCGGTCTCGAACGGCGCAAATTCACCCACGAGGAAATCCACCATATCGAAGATATCTACCGCGTCCTGTTTGTGCGCGGCCACAGCGTACGCCGGGCGCTTCGGATCATCGAAGAAGAAATCGCTCCTTCCGTACACCGCGAATACATCCTCAACTTCATCTACAACGCCAAACGCGGCCTGATGAAAGGCTTCCGTTCGCTCAACGGCAAAACGCGGGTGGCCGAACCGGTGCTGGAGTAATTTTTGGGGTGAATTGGTGAATCGGTGAATTGGTTATAAAAGGGTTATTTCTGCGCTCATTTCAGGGTTTTCGGCCAATCGACCATATTTTGGGAGCAGAAATAACCCTTTTATAACCAATTCACCACCTCACCATCTCACCATCTCACCAATTAATCAACTGCCCACATGGAGATTTCCCTGGCCAACGCCGGCAAACGGTATCGCCTCGACTGGATATTCCGGGGGCTCAACTATACTTTTCGCAGCGGCGAACGATATGCTGTCTTGGGGCCCAACGGTTCGGGAAAATCTACCTTGCTGAAAGTATTGTCGGGGCATTTGTCGCTGTCGAAAGGCGCTATTACATTTCAACAGGATGGCCGGCAGGTGCCGGAGGAGAAGATTTTTCAACAAATCAGTTATGCTGCGCCGTATATCGAGCTGATCGAGGAATTTACGCTCGAAGAATCCCTGAAATTCCATGCCCGCCTGCGACCCTTGCTGCCCGGTATGACGCCCGCCCGCCTCTACGAATTGCTCGAACTACCCCGCGCCCGCACCAAGGAAATCCGTTTTTTCTCCTCGGGCATGAAACAGCGCCTCAAACTCGCGCTCGCTGTTTGTTCCGATACGCCCGCACTGCTGCTCGACGAGCCGACGACCAACCTCGATCTCAACGCCATCAGTTGGTATCAAAATCTGGTGCGCGAATACGCCGGCGACCGACTGGTCATTCTCGCATCCAACGATCCGGCGGATGCAGCGTTTTGCGGCGTGCATTTGAATATTCTGGATTACAAGCAGGCGGTATAAGCTCTTGATGGCTTTTTTCGGAGGATTCCTTTATTTTTGTTCAAAAAACGAACATGCATATCCTGATCGATATAAAAAAAGAGCAAGACCTGCTCTTGCTGGTAGCATTACTGGATCGGCTGAAGATAAAATATGAGCGCCTTCCTGTCAGTTGGGAAACACGGGCACAGGAAAGTTCAAACAGTAGCGGAAAAAGGTCTGACAAATACCGGGGTAAGCTTTCCAAAAGCACGGGAGAGTCTCTTCAACAATATATTACCAACAGCAGAAAAGAATGGGAGCGCAATACCTGATTGACAGTAATGCCATCATTGATTATCTATCTGAAAAGATTCCAACTGCCGGTTTGAAGTTTATGGATGCTGTTATCGAT
>JAEUUU010000137.1 GCA_016787345.1 Saprospiraceae bacterium
AACGCGCGTTCGCCCATGCAGTGGGTGAAATAATTAAGCGTGTTGTTGCGGATGATTTGGTTGTTGAAAGTCGTATTGGCGGTGTCGCGGTCGGGCAGCCAAGCGAAGGTTTTATACCGGGAAAAGTCCGCCGTACGGTCGTAGTCGCTGTACACCTTGTTGTATGCGCGGCATCCGGCCATCGCGGTCAGCCCGGCTATCGCCAAAAAGCCAATGATTTTTATCCAGTTCATAATTTGAATGTTTATTCGTTAGCACGTTTCATCAGCGTTTCATTCAGTTTGACCTGCACATGGTCATCGAAGCCCTTTTGAAGCAAGCCGGGGTTGAAATCGCTGAGCAAAAAGGAAAAATTGGCCGATAAGCGGCAGGCCATTGTGCCCGCAAATACATGCCGGATACTGGCGTTGAGCATCGCGGGATGTTCCTTGCCGTTCAGGTTGAGCAATCCCTCTATTTTGAAGGTTTGCGTCGGGTGGTCTTGGGTGCTCACAAACGGCACATCCATTTTCCCTTTGAATACCAGTTCCAGTTCCGGGTGGGCGCGGGCCAACACGTTGAACGAGTCGCAGTTGCTTGTAAAGGTTTTCAGCGCGACCCGAAACTCGACTTCCGCCGTCTCGTAATTGAGTTTCATCTTCAATTCGTGGCTCTCGGCCACCAGCGCGCTGTCCATATGTTTGCCCCAGACTTGGATGTGGCCGTCCGGGGCGCCAAGAATTTGCTGAGCCAAAGCGGCTTGACCCAGAAAGAGTAGGCTAATTATTATCAAAAAGTTTTTCATGACGCGGTCTTTAAAATGACGAATTGCATCGGATTCAGCGTCAGGTTCACATAGCGGATATTTCGCTCCGGTTCCTCGTGGCCGAGAATCGGCACGGTTTCCAGCCCGCCGTACAAGCATTCCATAGCGGTTTTCTTTTCATTCAATTCGAAATCAATCAGGACAGATTCTTCTTTCGTCCTGGTCATGGATGAATTGAAAACCACCAAAATCTCTTTTTTGAAAAGAATGCGGGAAAAGGCCAGCGTACATTCGTTACATTCCGGCAGGTGGAAATGCTGCCCGCCGCCCGAGATTTCGCGGATGAACATCCGTCCGAATTTCAGCACCGGGCTTGACTTCCTGATTTGGGCGATTGCGGCGATGGATTGATAAATCCGGGAGTTCGGGTTGAGCAGGTTGGTCTTTTTGTCTCGCGGGTCGAACAGGCATTCCCGTACCGCCCAGTCACCGTCGCCGCTGCCGTCCAATCCTTGCTCGGTGCCGTAGTAAATACAAGGTGTGCCGATAGCGCAGAGTAGAAAACCGATGGCGGCTACGATTTGCTCCGGCGTCGCATCGCTCCCAAAACGGTGTTTGGGGTTTTGGCCGACTTGGTCGTGGTTGTCCACAAAAGTTACCAGAAACTCGCCGTATTCACCCCTGTCCAGAGCATTGCGTTGCAGGGCGGTATAGCGCTCGATAAGCCTTTCCGGCGAAGCCGTGCCTTTTATCACTTCGGGAAGCGCACCGTGCAGTGGAAAATCCAGCACGGAGTTCAGCCCGTAATACACGTTTTTATCGTTGACGGATATCGAAGTTTTCGGACCGATATAGTTGGTGCTGACTTCATCCGGGCCAATCAATTCCCCGAACAGGAAGAAGTTTCTCTTACCTAAGGTATAGGCGTATTCCCGCACAGCGGAGCAAAAACGGCTGATGTCAATTTCGCTCATGTGCTTCGCGGCATCTAAGCGAAACCCGTCCACATCCGCTTCCCGAATCCAGTAGCAATGCAAATCAACCAGCAAGTCGTGTACATACTCCGCCTCCGGCGAATCGTCGCTTCGAAAGGCTTTCAGGTTGTTGAAATCGCCGTCACGCGTTTCAGGATAGGCATCGTAATCGCGGATTTGCCCGTGGCGATTGTATAGTTCCGGGTTGCGCAACTCGACCGGCAAAGGGCGGTTTTTGGACCGCCAGCCGCCGAATGGGAACCGCTCGCCCTGAAAGTAAAAATAATCGTGTCCATCGGCGTAAAACCAGTTGTCGCCCGAATGATCCAGCACGATGTCGAGGAATACCCGCATATCGCGTTCATGCGCTGCATCCACCAATGCCTCCAAATCTTCTTTTGTCCCCCAGCGTTTGTCCACATCTAAGTAATTCTGGATGGCGTAACCATGGTAAGCATCGGTGTTGTTCTCAAAAACCGGGCTGAGCCAAAGCGCGGTACAGCCTAGATTTTTGATGTAATCGAGGTGCTGCGTGATGCCCCGGAGCGTGCCGCCGCAACTTTTTACCAATTGTTCTTTGGTTCCGAACCCCGAATGCCGCTCGGCATAAGCCGGTGGGTTTCGTTGGGCATTGTCGTGAAACCGGTCCACCAGCAGGAAATAAATGAATTCCTCGCGCCATTCGCGGCGGCAGTTTTTCCAGTACTGTTTGCCGGGCTTGGGGGATAGGCTGATATCTTTTATGGATTTCATGACATTATTACATTTTAGCGTTCAGGTACAACCTGTTGATGCGCATCATTTTATGCACAGGGTCATACCGGGATAGTTCTCCATCGGTTTTAAACTCGGCTATTATCGCATCGTGAAAAGCATGGTTATCGGGGAAAGCCCCTGTCAGGTTGCCTATCGTGAGCGGCTGGATAGGCCAGGCCGCTTCTTTGCTGAAATACCAATTTGTTTGAGCAGGTGTTTTTCCGATTGCAGGGATGGCGACTTTATAAATCAAAATGGCTTCTCCCGGATTGACCATCGGATAAACCTTGCCCTGAAAGAGCCGCTCGACAACCCCGGAGCAATATCGAACGGCGTACACGCTGTCTTTGGCCAGTTTGTAGGTTTGGCCGTTGTGTTTCACAATCACCCGGTTTCGCTTGAACAATGGGTCGGCATTGATTTTGTGCGATTGGCTGTCGCAACGGATGGCGAAATCCAGCTTGCCGTTCAGGAAATCTTTTGCGGTTCGGAATATACCGCTGCTATCGGCCTGGGCGCAGACACTTGCCGTAAAACACAGGACAGTGAGCGGCAGCAGAAGGAGATATTTCATAACAAGTCAGGTTTTGAGAATGAGTTGAATACCAAAAATTTACCTACGGCTAATTGGCATTTATCCCGAGTGACTGTTTTTCAGTTCCAGGGCTTTTTTTGTGTCATTCAGCATATTATTCAGGCACCAGTTGCAATATATTCCTCCAAAAAGAAAGGATAACAACCTGTAAAACCAGCCCTTCGGCGACTCGTAATCAATGAATATCGTAACGACGGCCCCGTTTTCGGAAGGAGTAATTTCAAACCCCATGCGGTACCAACTCATTATGATGATTTGAGCCGCTCCGATTGTTTCCCATTCTTTCCGTTGGGGTGGTTCCCACTTCCTTACTACTTCCCTGAAATCAATGGCCATGCCCAGCATCTTTCCGTGCCACCGGTACGTCGCGCCGATGCCGGTTGGGTTGGGAGAAATTTGCTCCAAAGCCAATTTGCTTCCCATCATCATTATGGAGTTTTCGCCCATGTGCATCCCCGTTTTTGAAAAGTCATCCATTTGAGCGAAGACTTTTTCGGGTGCAGCCTGAATGGCGGCAGTTTTATACTTCGATTTCATGAGAATAATCTTTTAGTTGAAAAAATTTGCACCCTTGCAACACCGGCAGATAGACGCTGACTACTGCCATCGCCGTGAGCAAAAGCATGGATACGCGTATATGCCTGTTCAAAAGGTTCAACAGGGCAAAACCCGGGAAAGCACTCACGAGAGATTTGGAAAGAAGGTCAGATGCCAACAGCAATACCTGCAAAGCCCTGCTTCATCATACAAGGGACTCCGTCAGAGTAAGCCGGCTTGTGGCCATAGGAGAGAATGTCATCTAATTCCTCAGAACGAGATAAAGGAGAAAAAGGGGAACGTTTGAGCAACTTCGCCAATAGGAAAGAAATGGTTTGGGCGAAGATTCAGCGGAAGAGTCAGGAAATAAGTAAAGGACGATCGCGGGTGCAGCTGTGGCCAGAAACTCTGGCAACACGGTCTGCCCCAGCGCTGCTAAATCCGGCTTATAACTATCGTCTGTCTTCGAAACAAGCACCTTGTGCTCGCAACACCCGGATTTTTCAGATTTTTCACCGCAAGGGCACGGGTTCTTCCGCGGGTTGTACAAATCCACCGAAGTCAGTTTTCCGCAGCAGTAATGGTAGTGAACCGTCACCCCCGACATTGCGAGCAGGTAATATGCGGAAAACAATATGATGGATAAGCGTTTCATAATTTCATACAAAAATACCCCATCTCCGATAGCCGAAGAATGATTGGAGTCAACGCAAGAGCTGACGCTCATCAATGTTTCGAGCCAAGGTTGGAGCATACGACACCTGTATTTTGCCAACGACAATGGTTAACATGGGGAAGCAGTATTCAGGGTTCCTGTTTGACTTTTTGTTCCAATTTGTCAGAAAGTGGCGACATCGTATTTTGCAAATACGGCCCGATTTTCTGCCAATCCTTTAACTGTTCCTCCATCGTCCGGTTCGCCAATCCCAAACCGCCGCAATGCGACATGGCAAACAATATCCTTTTATCGGGCAAATGAAACGGTGGGTATTTCAGCAATCCGTTCATGGACTCGTAGGGCAGGGAAGGGAAAATAAGCCGGAGCGCCTTGAAAGCGCTGATACCAACCGTGACAATGAGCCGGGGTTGGATGATTTCAATCAACGGCGCGATAAAATTCACGGAACTGTGCCGCAACCAATCGTGCTTCAATTCCGCCGACATCCCACCCGATTTCAACCCCAACACCGCATTGGTAAAAAACAAGGGTTGTGTTGTCGGCGCCGACGGCAGCCCGGGATCGAGACCGATGTTGCTCAGCAGTTTCCGCAACCCCCGGTTGGTCGGATTGTCGTCCGTGTCGCGTCCCCGGTTTCTGACGAAATAATTGTCGTCGCCCCAATCCTGCCCGATTACCAGTAATTCGGCATCCAGATTTCCTTGCCACAACGACCAGGGGCCGAGCTGCTCGCTGTCGAATTGTCCGGCGGCGATTTGCGAAGGGTTTTGCAGCCCTGCCGGAAACTCAGCGGCCTTGCGTTTTTGTACCAATTCGCTATATGCCTGATGTTTATCCATGATTACCAATGTTTTGTGCCGAAAACCGAGTAAATCCGCATGGTGCCGAACAGGGTATCTACTTTACCCGCTTCCTGCACCAGGGCAAAACCCGATTCGTGGAAAATTTGTGGCAACCGCCCCTGCACGTTTTCGCGGGTGGTTTTGAATCCGTCAAGCAATTGCACGACGTAGAAAGCCAGCCGCATCCGCCAATTGGAAGGTTTTCCCCAATCGGCCACATGCAGGCTGCCGGAAGGTTTCAATACCCGGCGCAATTCGCGCAGGCTCCGGCGTTTTTGCACCGGATCCAGATGATGCAGCACCAGACAGGTCACCACCCGGTCGAATGTGGCATCGGGGTAGGGGAGTATCTCGCCGTTGTATTGCGCCAACTCCAAAAAAACACCCGCTTTTTCCACCTTTTGTTGCGCTATCACAAGCGCCTCCGGGTCCACATCCACCCCGACTACTTCGGGCATCGGGTGGCGTTGTTTGAGCCGGATGGCGAGCGAAGCCGTGCCCGTGCCAAAATCAAGGATTTGTTGGCCTGAGCGAATGTCTGCGCTATTTATCAGGGCATCGCGTACCTGGGCTTCGGGGAATACCCGTGCCATCAGCGCATCGTACCACCGTGTGAGCCAGCGAAACCGCAGGGCCGGGACATAATTGGTAGTGGTTACAGTTTTCATTGGCAGCATTTCTTTTTTGGTATAAACCATTTGAGCATTTTCAAAATATTGGACCACATAGTATTGGGTGTTGAAAAACAAGGTTGCCAAAATCGGCGGACGCCTTTTCGGCAGTCCGCCGTCATGTTGAAAAACCTACTTTATGAAAATGACGATTACTAATAAAAAACCTATTGCAAACCCCGCCGCAGCAACTGCGCGTTGAGTGCCACAATGATGGTGCTGACAGACATCAATACTGCCCCAAATGCGGGGGAAATCATCAGTTTTGGATAAAACAGCCCTGCCGCGACTGGAATCGCAACGAGGTTGTATGCTGTCGCCCAAAACAGGTTCTGTATCATTTTCCGGTAAGTCGCCTTGCCAAAGCGCACGAGACGGAGGATGTCTTGCGGGTCGCTATTGACCAGAATGATGTCGGCGGTTTCGGCAGCCACGTCGGTGCCGGAGCCGACGGCGATGCCCACATCGGCTTGGGCGAGCGCGGGCGCGTCGTTTACCCCGTCGCCGGTCATGGCCACGAATTCGCCTTCGGCTTGAAGTTCTTTTACGATTTCGACTTTTTGGTGCGGCAGCACCTCGGCAAAGACTTCGTTCAGCCGCAATTCGCGCCGTACACTTTCAGCCACCTGCTTGTTGTCGCCGGTAGCCATGATGACCTTTACACCGTCATTTTGAAAAGCGGCGACCGCGGCGGCGGAAGTTTTGCGCAGCCGGTCGGCCAGCGCGATGAACCCGGCCAATTGGCCGTCCGCCAGCACGAAGACGACTGTTTCTGCCGCCTTGCTTTGCGCCGATTCCGGCAGGGCGATATTCTTGCTTTTCAAGTAATTGGGGCTGACCACCAGCACATCTTTCCCGCCGATTTTCCCCTGAATGCCTTGCGCCGTGAGCGACTGAAAATCG
>JAEUUU010000163.1 GCA_016787345.1 Saprospiraceae bacterium
CTCCCCTCCGCAAAGGGCAATAAAAAAAACAGGGCACACATCAGAAACTGACGGCACCCTGTATAACCCCAAAAAACCAAATGAAAACAATCTTAAATATAACGCTCTTCTATCGAGCGGAAATTTGCTGTGTTGTGGTTCGTTTTTCAACGATAACGACACAAAGATAAGGCCGTTTTCTGACTCCGCAATAGTTGTTTAAAAAAATTTTTTCACTCCGTTAACGTACACGCGTAATCAGATTGTGGATAAACGGGAATAGTGACCTTTGCCGTATCTTCGTGATAAAGGTCGATAAAAATTCAGGGTTTCCCATGATAAACCGCATACAAACAGCTGCTTTACTCTATCTGTTAATCAGTCTGCTGTTCAGCACAGGTTGCGGCAGAGACACGGATAAACTGGTCCAAGCCAAAGTGGCCGAACGCGTCCATGAATACAGCGCCAAACGCATCGCCGAATGTGAGCGCAATTTATTGGCCCGTGCCGAAAAAATCGCGGATTCGCTGCTGATTCAGGAAGCCATCGACGACCTGAACGACTCCCTGGCCCGCAGCCGACCGGGCCGTCCCGATCGACCTGCACCCATACCGCCGATCGATTCTACGCCGGTAAAGCCGATTTTTGACCGATAGTGCCGCATACATCGAGACAAGGCAACGCAAACCACTCCCAGGACGCCATGTGTTGACCCCAGCTGCCTGTCGACACCTTCCATGTTGAGCCACCCAAATCTTACTCCGGCCTGTCGCCGGGTTTCGCTGTTGCCCAAACGGGCGCGGCGGATACTGTGCGGTCTGTTGTTGTGCTTGTTGGGCGCTGCCAACCTGTCTGCGCAGTGGACCAACTGGCGCGCCACAACTGTCGATGCTTCCCTTCCCGAACAGGTGCTGGATACGCTGAGTCTGCTACCGCCCCTGCTCGGCGCCCAGGATTCCATCAGTGGCCAGTCGCTGGATGCGCGCTTTTTTACCCTGCAAAACAACCGCCTGCTGATCGACACGGCTGCTTTGCAAGCCGCTCACCCGGGTTGCTCCCGCCTCACGTTGCGCTACCGCGTTTTGCCCTACAACCTGGCCGCTCCTTTCCGCCGCCTCGATACGCTGGCCATTCGACGCCCCGGCGCGCCCGAAGACGATATCCGGTACGATTATTCGCCCTACACGCCTTCCAAAAACATCTGGGAAACCAACAGCCTGCGCTCCAACGGCGCCTACGTGCGCGGACTGTCTTTCGGCAACAACCAGAACCTGGTGTTCAACTCCAATCTCAACCTGCAACTCGATGGGCGCCTGGGCAACGATCTCGAGCTGAGCGCCGCGCTTTCCGACAATTCCATTCCGCTGCAACCCGACGGCACCACGCGCCAGTTGCAGGAGTTCGACCGGATATATATCCAGTTGCGCCGCAAAAACACGGCGCTTACCGCTGGCGACTACGACCTGACCCGGCCCCAGGGCTATTTTTCCAATTATTTCAAACGCCTGCAAGGGGGTATGGTCAATGGCTTGGAGCGCTTGCCGGGCCGCGATACCCTGACTTACCGCGCCGCAGCAGCCGTGTCGAGGGGCAAATTTGCCCGGCAAATCATCCAGGGACAAGAAGGTAATCAGGGCCCCTACCGCCTGCAAGGGGCGGAAGGCGAGCGGTTTATCATTGTGCTGGCTGGCACGGAGAAAGTGTATATCGACGGTCAGCTGCTGCGCCGGGGGCTCGACGACGACTACATCATCGACTACAACCTCGGAGAAGTGAGCTTCACCCCGCGCCGCCTGATTACCAAAGACAGCCGCATTATTGTCGAGTTTGAATACGCCGTGCAGGCCTACCTGCGCGCCACAATGGCCGGCAACGTGGAATGGCGGCAAACCCGCGGACGCACTTACCTGAATGTTTATTCCGAACAGGACAGCCGCAACAGCGGCGGCGCGCAGGACCTTTCGCCGGAAGAGCGCGGCCGGCTGGCCCAGGTCGGCGATGACTTGTCGGAAGCATTTGCCTCCGGGGTGGATACGTTGAGCGACTACGATCCTGCCCGCGTGCAATACAAAGCCCTGGATACCCTGATCTGCGGTGTTCTGCAAACCATTTTAGTGTATTCGGTGAATACCGACAGCGCGCGATATACGGCGCGATTTACCGAGGTGTCGCAGGGGCAGGGGCGTTACGTGCAGGCTTTTACCGCGGCCAACGGGCGGGTTTTTCGCTGGGCGGGTTTTGACCCGATCACCTGCCAGCCCCTGGGCAATTTCGAGCCGGTGGTGAAACTGATCGCGCCTGAGGGGCGGCAATTGTTTGCCCTGGGTTCGGAATACCGGCTCGGCGCCCGCACCCAGCTGAATGCCGAAACGGCCCTTAGTCGCCTCGACCTCAACCGTTTTTCGCCACTCGACAGCCGCGACGACGCCGATGTGGCCGTGTTTGCCGGTATTCGCCACCTGCTGGTGCCCGACAAAAAAGGCTGGCAGATGCAGCTGCGCGGCAATTACGAACGCACCGGCACACATTTTACCCCGTTAAATCCCTATCGCCCTGCCGAATTTATCCGCGATTGGAACCTCGGCGCCAATGAAGCCAAAACAGCGGAACAACTGGCAAGGGCCGAATTATTGACCCAAAAAAAGGGATGGGGGAGTGCCCGCTACGAATTCGGGTCGTTTACCAGAAGAGGATTGTACGAGGGGCAAAGGCATTTCGCCCAGACCCGGCTAAGTCGAGGCGGCTTTGAATTTTTCGGAGAAATAAATGCCCTGCACACCGCTTCGTCGCTGGATGACACCCGTTTTTCGCGACCCAAATTTGATTTTTCCAAAACCCTTTTTACCCAAAAAGACAGTCTTAGCCGCGTACCGTTTATCAAAATCGGGGTGTACGGCGAGCGCGAAAGAAACGAACGCCGCTCAACGGGCAAGGATACGCTGACCCAGGCCAGTTTCTGGTACGATCTCGGCCGATTGTACGTTCAAATGCCCGAAGGCAGCGGCCCCTTGCAACTCGGCGCCAGCCTGACCCACCGCTCCGATTTTGCCCCGATGGGCGCGCTTTTTCGCCAAAATACCGCCGCCGACGAAATCAACTTCAACGGCCGCTGGCAACCCGCCGGCGCCTTGCCGGTCCGCAGTATCAGCCAGTCGGTATCGTGGAACCTGAGCTGGCGCCAGTTGCGCATTATCGAGCCCGAACTGACCAACCAGGAAGCGCAAAACACCTACCTCGGGCGGGTCGATTACACCCTGAGCGCCTGGAAAAATGCCCTCAACCTGACGACCGGCTATGAAATCAGTTCGGGACAAAGTCCGCGCCTGGAATTCAGTTACGTCAAGGTCAATCCCGGCGAAGGGCAGTACACCTGGGTTGATCGCAACCGCGACAGTATTTTGCAGGTCGACGAGATGGAAATTGCCGTGTTTCAGGATCAGGCAACTTACGTACGGGTGGCGGTGAGCACGACCGATTACATCCGTACCGACAACGTCGTGTTCAATCAAAACCTGCGTTTCGAGCCCCGCGTGTTGTGGGCCGGCGCCAAACGCGGCTGGCGGCGTGTGGGCCGGCGCTTGTCGACCCAAAGCACCCTGCAGATCAATCGCCGGGTCTATTCCGGTATAACAGGCATATCGCCCTGGAATCCGTTCGACTTGTCCATCGCCGATACGGCCCTCGTAACAGTCTCTTCCACCGTGCGCAACGTGTTGTTTTTCAATAGGGCCGACCCTGCCTGGGATGCTTCGCTGGCCCAGGGCGACAGCCGGAGCCGCGTGGCGCTGACCACCGGGTTTGAAAGCCGCCGCGTGGCCGATTGGACCTTGCACGGGCGGCTCAACCTGGGCCGTCGGTGGAGTGTGGAAGCGGACGTGGCATTGAACCAAAAAGCTTCGGACAACGAAGTGTTTGCCAGCCGCGACTACCGCTTGTCGGGCTGGCAGGCGGGCCCCAAAGTGAACTGGCTTCCGCAACGCAGTTTGCGGCTTTCCCTCGTGTTTTCGGGGCAAAACCTGGCCAATAGCCTGCCTTCGGGCGAAAATGCCACGCAGACCGACTGGAACCTCGAACTTACCTGGAACCCGGCCGGAAAATCTAATGCCGCCGGTTTTCGGCCTGCCACGGCGCTGCGCGCCCGTGCGACCTATGCCGACGTGCGTTATACCGGTCAGCCCAATACGCCCGTTGCCTACGCCATGCTGGAGGGGCTGCAAAACGGCCGCAATTATTTGTGGGGCCTGACGCTCGACCGTCAGTTGTCCAAATCCCTGCAACTCAACCTGAGTTACGAAGGGCGAAAGACCGGCGAGTTCGGCCGTTTGGTACACGTGGGGCGGGCGCAGGTGCGGGCGGTGTTCTGATCAAAAATCTCTTACTTTTGCACACAACCCAGTTGCGGAAAGGGCGTTTGTAGAGATTGACAGGATACCGGGCGCTTTTCCGACCTTGTTGTACGCCATTTATGAAAGAAACCAAGTTCATCGAACAGAATAAGGACAAATGGGCCGAATTCGAATCGTTGCTGGCCAGCAACCAGCGCGATCCCGAGCGGCTCAACGACCTGTTTATTCAAATTACGGACGATCTTTCCTACGCCCGTACTTTTTACCCCAACCGCTCGGTACGGATGTACCTGAACAGTCTGGCCCAGCGGGTATTTCACAATGTGTACCGGGGCAAACGTGTGCCGGCCGGTCGCTTCCGCAAATTCTGGGCGCTGGATATGCCCCAGGTCATGTGGGAGGCGCGCTGGGCTTTGTTGCTGGCGTTCAGCATTTTCGTGCTGGCATTTACCATCGGGGTGGTTTCGAGTATCCTGAATCCCGACTTTGCGCGGGTGGTATTGAGCGACGAGTATGTGGAAATGACGCTGGCCAATATCGAAAATAACGATCCCATGGCGGTGTACAAAGACAGCGGGCCCCTGGGGATGTCGGTCGGTATTGCGGCCAATAACCTGTTTGTGGCGCTGCGGACGGCCATTTTTGGGGTGCTGGCTTCGATCGGGACGGTATTCATGTTGTTGTACAACGGGATCATGGTCGGGGCGTTTCAATACTTTTTTATCGAACGAGGGCTGTTTTGGGAATCTTTTTTGACCATTTGGATACACGGCACCCTCGAAATCAGCGCCATTATCATCGCGGGCGCAGCGGGCCTGGTGGCCGGTTCGGGTTTGTTATTTCCCGGTACGTACCGGCGGGTGCAGGCGTTTCAGATTTCCATGCGAAGGGGTTTGAAGATTTTTATCGGGCTCGTCCCGGTGTTTATCCTGGCAGCCGTTTTTGAAGGTTTTTTGACCCGTTACACCCAGACGCCCGATGCGATCCGGGGTTTGTTTATTTTGTGTTCCTTGTTTTTTGTGCTCTGGTATTTTGTCTGGTTGCCCTGGCACCTGGCCCGCCGCGGGGTGTTTGATGGAAGGGAGCAGGGCAAGGAGTTGCCCCCTGATCGTGCAGATGCCATTGATTTCAAGACGATCAAGAACGCGGGCGAGATTTTATCCGACACCTTTACGATGCTGCGTCGTCACCCACGCACCACCTTGTTTGGGCTGCTGGGCGCAACGGTTTTGTTGCTGATTCCCGCTTTTGTGCTGTCGCCTGCTCAACCGGCCGATACTTTTATCTTTACGGGATCGTGGCTGGGCGTGCTCGACGGCGTGGACAATATGATGGGCACCGAAGAAATGCCCTGGTTGTTTTATGCGCAAATAATTGTTTTTGTGCTGATTGCGACGGCGGCCCTCCGGGCTGCAAGGCAGGAGATGCCGGACGACATCAGGGAAGTATACGGCACAGGCAATTGGGTACTCGGTACCCTGATATTAATCATCCCCATGCCTTTTTTCCTTTGGGTATTCCGGCTCGACGCGAATATGATGACCTGGTTGCTCATCTGGTTTACCTATCCGTTTTTGGCGCTTTGGTGTGCTGTGCTGATGTTTGAGACACAAAATCCGTTCACTGCCTTGGGGCGCACTTTTTCCCTGATTCGTTGGGGAGAGGCCATATTGCTGGGTTTTTTGGTCAGCAGTTTAGGGGTGTTGTTGTATTGGTTTCTCGACTCGGAAATCTGGGATATAATCCTCCGGTTTTTTAGCTGGATGGTGCCTTCGGGAGAGGGGAACATGCGAAATTTCGTGACGATTGCTACCGCCGTTGCGGCCAGTATCGTGACCTATTTCATGTTTCTGGCCCTGATTCTGGGTGGTGTTTTGCAGTATTTTTCCGGCCGGGAAGTAGCGGATGCAGCCCAGTTGCGGGAAGGCATTGAAAAAATTGGTACAGCCCGGCAAATCCGGGGACTGGCGCGTGAGTGATTTGGTTTCGATATAATTTTGACAGATTCAACATGATGTACAGGAAAATAATATTGCTCTTGTTGTTTGGCTGGCTGGCTGCCTTGCCCCTGTGGGCACAGGAGGAAAATGCAGCACCGCAAACCCAGTCTCCGGCGGCGGTCAGGCCCGTCGACGAGACGAAATGGGCGGATGCCACGCGTTCGCTGGATTACAGCGACGACCGCTACAAGGAAAGACAGCAAAAGCCGCAGAATTTGCCGACCAATACCGGTCCTTCGGGGCGCGACTGGACCTTGAATACGGGCCTTTGGGGTAATGTGTTGCAGACCATTGCTATTATTCTGGCCGTGCTGGCTATTGCTTTCGGGATTTATAAAATGATGCAACAACCTCGCAATAAGGCCATTGCGCGCGACGGGGTTGAAATTACCTTCGACAACCTGGAAGACTACCTGCACGAAACCGATCTTGACCGCTTTTTGAAACAAGCCCTGGCCGACCAAAATTACGCCCTTGCGATCCGGGTTTATTATTTGCAAATTATCAAAGACCTCTCGGCTAAAAATGCTATCCACTGGTCGAGGGAAAAAACCAACCGCGACTACCTGCGTGAAATGCGCCAGCACCCCAGGGTAAGCGCTTTTCGCAACGCCACCCAGACCTTCGAACGGGTATGGTACGGCAACGTAAACCTAACAGCCGATACCTACCGTCAGATCGAACCGCAGTTCAGGCAATTATTGTCCAACCTTTGAAGGCAGCCTTCGGGCCCGTTTACCGACGTGCATCTTTACCTCCACATTCCTTTTTGCAAAAAAGCCTGCCACTATTGCAACTTTCATTTTTCCACCTCCATGCGGTTGAAAGATGCCATGCTGGACGCCCTGTTGCTCGAACTGGAGATGCAACGCGATTACCTCGACGGCGCCGAACTCACCACCGTGTATTTCGGTGGCGGAACGCCCTCTCAATTGCCTGTCGGCGACCTGGTGCGGATTTTTGAACAAGTCAACCGGCTGCACCGCATCGCTCCTGATGCGGAGATCACCCTCGAAGCCAACCCCGACGACCTCGACGCGGCATATCTGGCCGATTTACGTTGCTACACGCCCGTCAACCGGCTGAGTATCGGCATACAGTCGTTCAGCGATGCCGATCTGCAATGGATGAACCGCGCGCACTCCGCCGAACACGCCCGCACCTGCCTGGAAGCAGCTCACACAGCCGGTTTTGACCAGATGACCGTTGATCTGATTTATGGTGCGCCAACCACCTCCGATGCGCAATGGGCGGAGAACCTGCGCATTGTTTTTGAACACGGCGTGCCGCACTTGTCGTGCTATTGCCTTACGGTGGAGGAGGGTACGGCCCTGGGCAACTGGGTAGCCAAAGGCAAAGCGCCGGCGGTAGACGAGGACAAAGCCGCCCGGCAATTTGATTATCTGCTGGAAGCAAGCGCTGGGGCGGGTTACGAACAGTATGAAATTTCAAATTTTGCCCGCCCGGGGCATTATTCCCGCCACAACAGCAGTTACTGGCAAGGGGAGCCCTATCTCGGTATCGGTCCATCGGCGCACTCGTACAAAGGCATGACGCGACAATGGAACGTAGCCAATAATGCCTTGTACATCAGGGCATTGGAAGCCGGTCAAATACCATTCGAATCGGAGGCGCTCCTTCCGGAACAGCGTTACAACGAATTGGTAATGACTGGTTTGCGCACCAGTTGGGGGCTCGATACGGCGAATCTGGACCGACTTGGCCCTGCATTCAGGCCTTATTTCGAGCGGCAGGCAGAGCCGTTTTTGGCAGCAGGTACTTTGTTGCGAAAAGACGAAGTCTATTATTTAAGCGCGACCGGAAAATTCCTGGCCGATGGAATTGCCGCCTCCTTGTTTTGGGATAAATAGCCGAATTTTTACCTTGGGGGCGCAATTCAAAACAAAATTTCAAGCTTATGTGGAAAGATTTTAAAGCATTTATGCTCCGCGGAGACGTCCTGGCACTTGCCATCGCTGTCATTATCGGCGGCGCCTTCTCGAAGATCGTGGACTCGCTTGTGACGGATGTCATCACCCCAATCATCGGTATGATCGGCGGGAATCCCGATTTTTCCAGTATCGTCATTGGCGGTAAAGTTGACCCGGCCGATCCGAGCAAGGTAGTCGGCGGCATCATGGTAGGGAATTTCCTCAATGCCGTGATCAGTTTCATCACCATAGGCTTCGTGCTGTTCATGATGGTGCGCGCCGCTGGCAAAAAAGGAGAAGACATCAAGTAAATTCGACCCATTAGACCAATATTACCTGTCGAGTGAGGCGCCGGTACCATACCGGCGCCTTCATTGTTTTAAAGAATGCAGAGTAGGGTATTTTTGGCCCTAAATTTGACCCGTTTACGAACTTACGTTATGAAGAAACTACTGTTTGCCACGCTGCTCCTGCTTAGCAGCGCATCCGTTTTTGCCCAGACCAAAGCCGAGCGCGACCTTGAAACTGCCGTGCGGAAATACAACGCCATGCGCGATTTTGCGGGATCGCTGAAACCATCAACCGTGACCGATGCGGACATTACCAGCATCAGCAACAGCGTGGAGGAAGGATTGGCCCTGCTTGATCCGATTATCAAAACGGAAAGCGGCCAGATCGCCGACGTGGCCCGGTATTTCAGGGCCAACTACCTGTATCAGAAGGGATTTACGCTGGGGATGAAAGGCCGGATGACCGAAGCGTTCGATCTGCTGCGTTCGATCGATTCCGACATCAATGGTTTTACAAGCAGCCGTTTCCCGCTGCGGTATGTGTTTGAGGGGCGCAATTTTATCATCAAATGGGAAAATTTCGCGCCCACGCAGGCCGAGTACAACGTCTCCATGACCGAGTTTTATTTCGGTAAAAAAGACTTTGCCAACGCCCTGGCCTATGCCGCCAAAGCGAACGAAAACAGCGTTTATTTGTCTGATTATCTGCGTACAATCAATAATTACTGGATCGTACAAATGAAATCCGAGCGCGGAGAAAAAGACCCCGTAGCGCTCGAAGCCAGCCTTGTGTCGCTGGAAAGTTACGGTGCGCTGGATGCCGACGAACGCCAGGGCGGCGGAAGCGACCTGGTCCGGATACTCGACCGTTCGCCCGAAATGCTCGACAACGTACTGACTGCACGGCCCGATCTGGTTGCCGGCGGCACGCCTTACGCGCGTGCGGCACGGGTATTGAAGGCAGAAGGCAGGGGTGAGCAATATCGCGGCTATGCCGCCAAGGCGATCCGGGCGGGTTATCGCGACCGGGAGTTTCTGAACCAGTCGCTCAACGACGCTGCGACGGCGAAAGACCGTACGTTGGGACTGTTGGCCGCCGAAGCCCTCGGCAGCATGACGGCTGCCGACGACTGTGCAGGACTCGCCCGTCTGGCCGATCAGTATGAGCAGATCGGGGAGCGAACCCGGGCTGCCGACATTCGCGCCAGGTCCAGCGCCTGTCTTCGCAAACAAAAGAAGGCGCAGGTGCGCGCCTCGCGCGATTTCGGGTTGTATCTCGGCAGTTATGTTTTTCCGCTGTTTCGTCGCGATTGGGGTGGGGTAATGGGCATTCAGACCCGAAAAGTGTATATCGAGGCTTCCTATCAGCGCGCCAACAACAACCGCGACCGGCTCTGGGACCTCCGTTTCAGCGAAGTAGACAATGCCGAAGACGAAAAGGTGTACTGGAACGGCTATTACTCCCACCTGGCGATCAACTGGATTTCCAAAGACAGCCGCCGCGGCTTCCGGCCCTATACTGGGGTGTTGCTGGGGTACAATCATCGCGAATTCGATGTCGTCGATACCGATGTTTTTAACCGGGAAACGAATCTTTATCTCGGCCGACAGCGATTTGAGCCCGTTCAGGAGAGTTATATATTAATGCTGAATGTTGGCGCGCACAGCTATGGCAAACTGCTGGCCGCCGACCTGTATGCGAGCATCGGCGCCACATACAATATGTTTGAACGGGGCAATGAAGCCTTCAACGACAGCGATACGTTCCTGTATGAAAACCTGATGCTCGAAAACCGGAAGGAAAACCGTGTTGCTTTTATTGCCAGGGTTGGATTGACGGTGGGCTTGCAGTTTGGCAGCAATAACCGGCGATAATTCTATTTTTTTCGACGATTCGAAATATAAATTTATCAACATGCGGAAAGGGTGCCCGAAAAGGCGCTTTTTCCGCATGTTGATTTTTAGGGTGGGTTGATTCTTGTTGCGTACAGAATATAATTTTAAAATTTCTTAACAAGAAAGGTTGTTGCAGATTATAATTTGGAATGATGCTATTTTTACCTTTGTGCAAACAAAAAAACGTTCGTCCAAAACCGAACTCGACAATTATGAAACTGCAACAACAACTCGAAGCGCTTGATGCTCGCGTGATCGCCGGTGATATTCTCGGCGCCTTCGACGAATTTTTCGCCGACAACTGCATCACCCACAGCAACCCGCAGGATATGACCCGCTCGAAAGGCCAAAAAGCCGAAGCCCTGCGCTGGTTCTTTTCCAACATCGCCTCCATCAACAACATCGAACGCCTGGCCACTGTGGTCGACGGCACGGAAACCCGTTCCCAGTTCGTGTTCGACTTTACCAACCACCAGGGTCAGCCCATGGTGTTCCGCGAAGTCATTCGCCGCGTATGGAAAGACGGCAAAGTGGTGGAAGAGCAATACCTCGTCAACGACACCCTGACTGCCCAGCCGGAAAAGCCCGCCAAAAAAGCAGTCGCTGCCAAAAAATCGACTTCCGACGCCGAAAAGCCGGCCAAAGCAGCTGCCGCCAAAACCGCTGCGCCCAAGGCTCCGGCTAAAAAAGCCGCTGCGCCTGCCACCCAAAAAGCAGCCAAAGCCGACGACCTGACCCTTATCGAGGGCATCGGTCCGAAAATCGCCGAGTTGCTGGTAAAAGCCGGTATCGTCAGCTTTGCAGACCTGGCTGCTGCCAAACCCGCTGCCATCCAGACCATCCTCGATGCCGCCGGCAAAAAATTCCAGATCCACGACCCGGCTACCTGGCCCAAACAGGCCGCATTGGCCCGCGACGGCAAAACCGCCGAACTGGCAAAACTGCAGGCCGAACTGAAAGGCGGGAAGTAATGTGTTAATGTGCTAATTGGATAATGTGCTAATGTGGTGAATGTGCTAATGCGATAATGTGCTAATGTGATTGGTTGTCGTTGATTCTTTGCACAATCATCCACAACCGCCAATTAGCACATTATCGCATTAGCACATTAAAGTAATGGCTTTGCGGTCATGGCGTCGTTTCTTTGCACAATCATCCACAAGCGCCAATTAGCACATTAACTCATTAGCACATTAGCACATTAAAAAAATGCACGACCGTGTTTTCCTCTTGATTCTCGATGGCTGGGGCCTCGGACAGGTGCCGGAGGCAGATGCCATTTTACAGGCGGATACGCCGTATTGGGACAATCTGATGACGCTGTACCCGCACAGCACCCTGGTAACCTATGGTGAAGACGTTGGTTTGCCAGAAGGGCAGATGGGGAATTCGGAAGTGGGTCACCTCAATATCGGCGCGGGGCGAGTGGTGTGGCAGGAATTGGCCAGGATCAACCGCGATATTCGGGAGCAGATTTTGCACCAGAACCAGGTACTGCTCGATGCGCTCGATCACGCCAAACAAAACGGTAAACCCGTGCATTTTCTCGGACTGGTGTCCGACGGTGGCGTACATTCCCATATCGAACATTTAAAAGCGCTTTGCGACATTGCTGTGGAACGCGGCTGCCCGCAAACCTATATTCACGCTTTCACCGATGGCCGTGATTGTGACCCCAAAAGCGGCGCGGGTTTTATGGACGACCTGCTTTCGCACATTCAGGGGAAACCTGTCGAAGTCGCCTCGGTTGTGGGCCGCTACTACGCCATGGACCGCGACAAACGCTGGGAGCGTGTAAAGCTGGCGTATGATCTGCTCGTCAATGGCAAGGGTGCCCCGGTGACCGACATCCCGGCGGCTATCCGCCAGTCGTACGCCGAAGGCGTGACCGACGAATTCCTGATGCCGATGTCGGTCGTCGGCTCAAACGGCCAGCCCGCGGCGACCATTCAGCCCGACGACGTGGTCATTTGTTTCAATTTCCGTACCGACCGCCTTCGGCAACTGACCCAGGTGCTGACCCAGGAAGATATGCCTGATTTTGGCATGAAAACCCTGCCTTTGTACTACGTAACAATGACCCGGTACAACGACAGTTTCAAAAACGTGCGGGTGATTTACGAAAAAGACGACGTCGCCATGACCCTTGGCGAGGTGCTGGCAAAGACCGGACGCACACAAGTGCGCATCGCCGAAACGGAAAAATACCCCCACGTCACTTTTTTCTTTTCCGGTGGCCGGGAAAAAGAGTTTGAGGGCGAACGCCGACTGCTGATTCCCTCGCCCAAGGTGGCAACTTACGATTTGCAGCCGGAAATGAGTGCGTTTGGCATTACGGAGGCGATCATGCAGGACATGCTCGACAATCAGCCCGACTTTATTTGCCTCAATTTTGCCAATACCGATATGGTGGGCCACACCGGTGTATTCGAAGCGGCTATGAAAGCCGCCGAAGCCGTGGACCAGTGCCTGAGCCAGATTATTCCGCGCGCATTGGCCTTCAATTATGCCTGCCTGCTGATTGCCGACCATGGCAACTCTGATTACATGATCAACGAAGACGGTACGCCCAATACGGCCCATACCAAAAATCCGGTGCCATGTTTGTTGGTGAGTAAACAACTGGGTGACTCTGTGCGTCTCCGCAATGGCCGGTTGGCCGACGTGGCGCCTACCTTGCTCGATCTGCTGGGCCTCGAGCAGCCCGCCGAAATGACCGGAAAGAGTTTGATCGAAGAGGTTTGATCTTATTGTTTGACGAATTTTTTCGTCAGCATCCGGTCGCCGATGCGGCACTGAACCACGTAAAGTCCGGGCGGCCATGCTGCAGTTTCAAGTTGCCACTGCGCGTTGTGCGTTCCGCCATTTGGCATCGGAAGCAGTTGCACGATTTGTCCGTAACTGTTGACTACGACGGCGGATACGGCGTCCATCTCGTCTGTTGTCAGCATTGAAATGGTAACCTGATCAAGCGCCGGGTTGGGCGAAGCATCCAGGATAATTTCCGACAGGAATGCTTCATTTGTGCTGACGGAAGCCAGGTTGCTGCCAAAGGCACGATAGTCGTCGGCCTCGAATACCCCGCCGCTCAGGACCACCAGAGCGGGGCTGTCGTAATTGTAGAGTTTGTAGTAACCGTTGCCAAAATCGCAGCACATGCCGTCGCCGTAGGCATCGACGAACTGGATGGAATAACAGCCGGGTTCGGGAAGATTGAGGATTTCGTTGATTACCGTATTGCTGCTATAGGTGCCCGGCCCCGAGGGCGGGCTGCCCGGAAAGGCGCCACCGCCATTGGGGCCGACCGCCGGATTTCCGCCCTGATCGATGATATTGCCGGCGGCATCGCGCAAGGCCCAGTAGGTTTCGTTGCCGTAAAGGTCGGTCTTGATTTTCATCAGAATTTGCTGATCGCTGAATTCCGATGCCATTACGAATACATTATTTCTGATATTGTTGCTGTTGTCTTCGTCGGAAGAGAGGGTATTTACGGCGCTTAGTGTGGCGCTCAGGGTGCCGGGTTCTTCCAACAGGAGCCCATCGAACGACAAAGGCGCTTCGGCGTACACGGGCAGGTTGCCGGTCCATTCCAGTGTTTGAACGAGGCTGCCGTTCCAGTGCAGGTCGATATTGGCCGAGGTGAGCGGGTTGGAACCGAGATTGATCAGTGAAAAAGACGGCGCGACATTCAGGTCGGTACATATTTCACGAAAATCGCTGCCGGTCGAGTAGTCGTACAAGCCTGCATTGTTGTTGCCATAGGCCACGGGGCAGGCCTGGGCTTTTTCCCAAAGGTCGTCGGCATCCAATTGGTTGACTTCGTAGGTTTTTTTGTTGGGGCAAATAATATAAATCGTTGGATAATAACTGATTTGGTAAGCATCGGCGATGCCGGCGTTGTCGATAATGGGGAACGGGGTGCCGGCGACCCAATCGCCGGGAGAATATTCGTTGCACCCGGCCTGTCCGTACAGGCAATTGACATTTGTATTGGGGTCTCCTTCGACAAAAAACACCCGCAGTTTGTCGGTTCCCGAAGGGCCGTGTTGGGCATAGAGGTCCTGCAAGGCATGGCCGTTGTGGTAGGTCCAGCAGGGGGGGCACCAGGTTGCGGATATTTCGAGGATGACAATTTTGTCGTCGGCGAGTATATCGTAAAGGTGCCAGTATTGTCCGTTGATATCCTGCACATTAAAATCCGGGGCGATGGCGCCGGCGGGGAGTTGTGCGGCAAGTCGCAGAGAGAATGCCAGGAGGATGGCTAAAACCGGCCGTTTTTTCATGGTAAGGTTGTCGCAAAACCCGTTGCCTGGGTCCGCGCAGGCAACAAAATTAGGTTACGAGCGGGAGCTAAGGTGGATAATCTGCCCGGAATATTCCAAAGCTTGCCAATCGCAGACATTTGATCAGGCGGGATATTCCACAAAATTGCGGGGTGTTTCGAATAAACGGACGTGCAAATCAAGTTGCGCAGGCAGATGAGCGCGCAGTATTTGCCAGATGACCACCGCTATATTTTCGGCGGTGGGGTTCAAATTGCGAAACTCCTCGGTGTCGAGATTGAGATTTTTATGGTCGAAGCGAATTTCGATTTGATCGCGGATCAGATCAGCCAGCCAGCCCAAGTCGACCACCATTCCGGTTTCGGGATCGATTTCACCCGCTACCCGCACTTCCAGTTCGTAATTGTGGCCGTGGTAATTGGGCAAATTGCACAACCCGAATACCGCCCGGTTTTTCTCTTCCGTCCACGACGGGTTGTTCAACCTGTGGGCTGCATTAAAATGTGCGCGGCGGATAACGGCAGTCTTCACGATTGATTCGATTGATTCGATTGATTCGATTGATTCGATTGATTAGATTTTGACGGTAATGGTTTGTAGTGCCGAAATAACTAAGAATAATTCAAAAGGTTTATTCCCCACAAAAGTTTACTGGTATTCCAATCGAATCAATCGAATCAATCGAGTCAATCGAACCAATCGAATCAATCATATCGTTTCTATCTTTGCTCCCCACATGCACTTCTCTTCCATCATAGGTCAGGCCCGAACCAAAAATTTGCTGGCGCAATTGCACGCGGGCGGGCGGGTGCCGCACGCCTTGTTGTTTTTGGGGGCTACCGGAAGCGGCAATCTGGCGCTGGCGCTGGCTTTTGCGCAATTGCTGGAATGCGAGCGCCCGGCCGAGGGCGACTCCTGCGGCGAATGCCCGGCTTGCCGTAAAGCGGCGCAGTTTGTCCATCCCGATATTCATTTTTCCTATCCGACCATCGGAACCAACGCCGTCAGCACAGATTTTATCAAACAATGGCGCGCGGCCCTGGCTGAGAATCCGTACCTCGATGCCAATACCTGGTTGCAGCGGCTCGGCGCGGAAAACAAACAGGGAAATATCAACAAAGAAGAATGCAACGCCATTCTCAAAAAACTCAGTTTGAAAGCTTTTGAAGGGCGGTATAAAATCCTGCTGATGTGGCTGCCCGAATACCTGGGCAAAGAAGGCAATCGACTGCTCAAACTGATCGAAGAACCGCCGGAGCAAACGATCTTCCTGCTGGTGGCCGAGAATCAGGATCTTATCCTGAATACCATTCTCAGCCGTTGTCAGATGATCAAAACCGACACGCTCTCCGATGAAGACATAACCGCGGGTTTGAATCAGTGGCGCGGCGTCGATTCTGCGCGGGCCCGTCAGATAGTGTTGCTGGCCGACGGCGATTTCGGGCAGGCCCTGGCCCTGGCCGACCATCCGGCCAACGACGACGCCCGTCTGTTGCTCGACTGGCTGCGCAAATGCTGGCGCGGGCATGGCCCCGAGCTGGTACGCTGGGCCGACGAATTTGCCCGCCTGGGGCGCGAAAACCAGAAACAGTTTTTGCAGTACGGACTGCATTTTTTCCGGGAACTGATGGCGCTGATCGCCGGCAGCCTTTCTCCGCTCCGCCTGCCGCAGGAAGAACTCGAATCGGCCCGGAACATGGCCAAGGTGCTCAATCTTGACAAACTCATGCTGCTCACCGAGTTGTTCAATGATAATATTTATTTCATCGAACGCAACGCAAACCCCAAAATCCTTGTCCTGGATACTGCGATTAGCATCAACAGAATCATGAAAACGGTATGAGCAATTCAACGCAGTTACTGAGCCGCATTGGCGGCATTTTGGCGCTCAATATATTTGTGGGCATTGGCGCTTATTTCGTTGCACTTCAGTTTAACGACGGCAAACTTGACAGCGCCGAATACGGAGCAATCTTTCTGGCAATGGCTCTGCCCAACCTGCTTATCGGCGGTGTATTGCGCCTGTTTCGCCCCGATATTGGCCGGTACTTTTTGCGTACGGCCGCCGTTTGGCTGCTGATCGGGTGCGGACTGATCTTTACCAATTAACATTCTTTGTCTGGCCGGCCGGGAAAAATTTGAAACATCTACCCACAAAGACGGCGGATTTGTGACCTTTGTGTCGCAAAAACAATTTCTCCAATTACTGATCGTCACATATATGGGCTGCATAGGCTGTTCCTGTTCAACCGGTAAAGACGCTGTTTCCGGCTGCCGCTCCAACGGCGGCTGCGCATCGGGCGGCTGCAACCGGCATAATACCTACGATTGGATTACCGCCGCGGGCATCACCGACGCCCGCCCTTTCGATATCGTGGAAGTGAGCTTCAAAAACGGCTCGCGTAAGGAATTTTTTAAAAACCCTCCTTTTACCCGTACCATCACCGGCGACTGGGTAGTCGTCGAATCGGCTACCGGCGGCTTCGACGTGGGTAAAATTTCGCTTTCCGGCGAATTGGTGCGTCTGCAAATGAAGCGCAAACGCGTACGTTCCGACGCCCGCCTCCAGCAAGTGGTGCGCAAAGCCCACGAACGCGACCTCGAACGCCTCGACGAAGTGCGTCAGCAGGAAAAAGAAGTCATGATCCGCGCCCGGGCCATTGCCCGCACCCTCGACCTGAATATGAAAGTCGGCGACGTCGAGTTTCAGGGCGATGGCCGGAAATGTACGTTTTACTACACCGCCGACGGTCGCGTGGACTTTCGCGAACTGATACGGCACTACGCCCGCGAGTTTAAAGTCAAGATCGAAATGCGTCAGATCGGCGCCCGTCAGGAATCGGCGCGGATCGGCGGATTGGGCAATTGCGGCCGCGAACTGTGCTGCTCAACCTGGCTGGCCGAATTCAAAAGCGTAAATACTGCCGCTGCCCGCTACCAAAACCTCGCCATCAACCAGACCAAACTCTCCGGTATGTGCGGCCGCCTCAAATGCTGCCTCAACTACGAACTGGACACCTATATCGACGCACTCGAAGACTTTCCGGATCGCGCCGAAAAAATGCGCACGGCAGCCGGATT
>JAEUUU010000187.1 GCA_016787345.1 Saprospiraceae bacterium
GCATCCTCGCATCCTCGCATCCTCGCATCCTCGCATCCTCGCATCCTCGCATCCTCGCATCCTCGCATCCTCGCATCCTCGCATCCTCGCATCCTCGCATCCTCGCATCCTCGCATCCTCGCATCCTCGCATCCTCAAATCCTCGCATCCTCATCTCCCAACCATCTCCTCCGGCCGCACCCACGCGTCGAACTCTTCGGCGCTGAGGTAGCCGAGTTTGACGGCGGTTTCTTTCAGGGTGCTGCCTTCGCGGTGGGCGGTCTGGGCGATCTCCGCGGCTTTGTAGTAGCCGATTTTGGTATTGAGCGCCGTGACGAGCATGAGCGAGTTGTTCACGTGTTTGCGGATGTTGTCGTGCAGCGGTTCGATACCCACGGCGCACTTGTCGTTGAACGAGACGCAGGCTTCGCCGATCAGGCGGGCCGAATGCAGGAAGTTGTAGATCATGACCGGTTTGAACACGTTCAGTTCGAAATGGCCGGTCGCGCCGCCGATGTTGATGGCGACGTCGTTGCCGAGCACCTGGGCGGCCACCATGGTGAGGGCCTCGCACTGGGTGGGGTTCACTTTGCCGGGCATGATGGAGGAGCCGGGTTCGTTGTCGGGGATAAAGATTTCGCCGATGCCCGAACGCGGGCCCGAGGACAACATGCGGATGTCGTTGGCAATTTTCATCAGGCTCACCGCCACGGTTTTCAGGGCGCCGTGGCTTTCCACGATGGCGTCGTGGGCGGCCAGTGCCTCGAATTTATTGGGTGCCGTGACGAAAGGCAGCCCGGTGAGCGCCGCGATATGGCGGGCTACGTTTTCGGAATACCCTGCCGGCGTGTTGATACCCGTGCCGACGGCCGTGCCGCCGAGCGCGAGTTCGCCAAGGTGCGCCAGGGAGTTGCGGATGGCGCGCAGGCCGTGATCGAGCTGGGCGACGTAGCCCGAAAACTCCTGGCCCAGGGTCAGCGGCGTGGCGTCCATGAAGTGTGTGCGGCCGATTTTGACCACGTCCATGAAGGCCTGCGATTTGGCGTGCAGGGTATTGCGCAGTTTTTCGATACCCGGCAGCGTCACTTCGATCAGCATTTTATACGCTGCGATGTGCATGGCGGTGGGGAAGGTATCGTTGGACGACTGCGATTTGTTCACGTCGTCGTTGGGGTGCAGGGCTTTTTGTTCGTCGGTGAGTTGGCCGCCGCTGAGCACGTGGGCGCGGTAGGCGACCACTTCATTGACGTTCATGTTCGATTGGGTGCCCGAACCCGTTTGCCACACCACGAGCGGGAACTGCTCGTCGAGCTGGCCGGCCAGAATTTCGTCGCACACGCGGCCGATCAGGTCGCATTTTTCCTTGGGCAGCACGCCGGCTTCGAAATTGGTCAAAGCGGCTGCTTTTTTCAGGTAAGCGAAAGCCCGGATGATCTCGATCGGCATCCGGTTGGTGTCGCGGGCGATTTTGAAATTGTCGATCGAGCGCTGGGTTTGCGCGCCCCAGTAGACGTGGGCGGGTACCTGTACCTTGCCCATGGTGTCTTTTTCTATGCGATAGTCCATGTGTGGAAAATTTGGTATGATTTTATCGATTCGGCATCGGTTGCCGTTTGCGCCGCAAAAGTAGCGCGGTGCGCGGCGGCGATGAAACGAAATTGATACTTTAGCGTTAGTGCAGTGAAGTTTTACATTTGCCCGACCCCGTGCAAAAAACCGGACACGACGATTGCCCATGATTCGAATATTTATCACCGACGATCACGCCATGGTGGCGGCAGGCGTTGCCACCTTGCTGCGCGATGAAAAAGATTTCTCCCTGATCGGCCAGGCCAATACCGGCAAAGAAGCGATTGAAAAAGTATTGCAGGAGCGCCCCGACGTGTTGTTGCTCGACATCAATCTGCCCGACATTTCCGGCCTGGAAGTATGCCGCAACGTGCATGCCGAGGCCCCGGAAGTAAAAGTGCTGGCGCTTTCCATGCTCAACGAAGAGAGTTACATCACGGCCATGATCGGCGCCGGTGCATCGGGTTATTTGCTGAAAAACAGCGATAAAGACGAGCTGATCGCGGCCATCAGGGCATTGTCGGCGGGAAAAACCTATTTCAGCCGCGACGTGACCGATATCGTGATGCACAGCCTGGGCCGCAAGCAGGATGACAAAACGGCTACCGCACCGCCCAAAATCAGCCGCCGCGAACTGGAAGTGCTCAAACTGATCGTCGACGAATGCACGACCCAGGAAATCGCCGGCAAACTGTTTTTATCCGAAAAAACCGTCGAAAGCCACCGGGCCGCCCTGCTCACCAAACTGGGCGCCCGCAATACCGCCGGCCTCGTCAAAATGGCGCTGAAATGGGAATTGTTGAAAGATGAATAAACGCCGGTCACTGTTCCGTCCTTTGCTCCGAAACGCCACCGGATGCATGTTGGTCCTGCTGCTCGCCGCTGGCCGGCTGAACGCGCAAGCCGATTTGTTTCGCGAAAAATCATTCAAGCAAATTCAGGACGACCTTTCCGGCGCCATCGAATCGCGCGACCCCGCCCGGCAAGCCCTGGCCTGGTACACCTGGGCGCTGTACGACGAACAAAAAGCCGGTAACCGTGACTCCGTGTACGCCTACATGGACAAAAGCGCGGCCCTTTATCTCTCTATCGGCGATACTGTACACTATTACCGCGTCAGAAACGAACTCGCCCGCCGGATGGCCGGCCGCGATCTGACCGATGAAGCCCTGCGCACCCAATTGCAGGCCCTCGAATATTTCCGCCGCAAAAACGACCAGGCCCTCCAGGTGCAAATGATGGCGGCCATATACAGGGTCTACCTCTGGCGAGGTGACACCACGACCGCCAATGAATGGCGCAAACAATTTGTCGACCTGAACCGCACGGTCAGAGACACGGCCCTCCTGGTCATGCTCCAGCTCGAAAAAGTGTATGATTACCAGAATCGGGGGCAATTTCAGGACGCTGCGCACTTGTCGCTGCTGACCCTCCGCGACGCCCGCACCACGGGCCAGCGCGATCTGATCGCTGAAATAGAATACAATATCGGGGCATTCAGCCGGCGCACCGGCAAACCCTACATCGCACTCGAATACTTGCGGCAAGCCGAACAATCCGTACTGCCCGGCAATTACGTCCTCCGCCGCAAGATCTATCGCGACCTGTACGAAACCTATCAATTCCTCGACTCTATGTCGGTCGCGGCAGATTATGCCATCCTGTTTGGTCAATTGAGCGACACCCTTCTGGTGCGCGACCGCGCTTCCGCCCGCTACCGCACAGCCTATCAGTTTGATGCGGGTAAAAAACTCCAGGAAATCAATACCCTGGAAAAAGAGAAAAAGGACGCAGAGGCTTTGGCTGCGCAACAGAGAAAGGTCACGCTGGCAGTGACCGCTTTGCTCATACTGGTATTATTCACGGCGGGAATCATTGTCCTGGCTTATCAACAAAGGCAAAAAGCCCGGCGCACGATTGCCAATCAAAAAGCGGAAATCGACCGGATGCAAGCCATCCTCGAAGGCCAGGAAAGCGAACGCGAACGTATTGCCCACGACCTGCACGACAGTCTGGGCGGCTTGCTGGCCGCCGCCAAAATCCAGCTGGAGGGCCTGCCTGCCAAACAACCCGGCCTGGCCGCCAGTCCCGACTGGCGAAAACTCCGCGACCTGCTCGACGATACCGTGGCGGAAGTGCGGCAGATCGCCCGCAACCTGCTACCGGTCGCCCTGATCCGCTTCGGGCTTGTGGCGGCCATCCAGGACCTCGTGAGCCGGGTGCGCGGCGAAGGCGTGCCGCCGATCACGTTTCAACACTTCGGTGATTTCTCAGGCCTGCCCAACATGAAGGCGCTCCATTGCTTCCGCATCGTGCAGGAACTCCTGCAAAACAGTCTGAAATACGCAGGCGCTACCGAAATACTCGTACAACTCACCCGAACCGACCACGAGATCGCCCTGCTCGTGGAAGACGACGGCAAGGGATTCGATCCCGCTACCTCGCCCAAAGGAATGGGTACCCACAACGTCGCCCAGCGCGTGCAGTTTATGCAAGGGGAGTTGAGCGTGCAGACGGCGCCCGGAGAGGGCGTGAGTGTGCATGTCACCATCCCGGTCGCCAATTCCTGAACACCGCTTCGTCGCCGCAACATTTTTCCATCGACAGGTTATCAGGGAAAACCCTGAAAAAAAATCGGGTACTTATCCCGATAGGTCGGCCGTGGGGCGGCTTTTACCTTTGCCAAGGGTTTCAAAAGCCGATTTGTAGCCCCTTTTACCCCCCTCTTTTGCATTCTCCCCCCGTTTAATAGCCGGTGAAGGCCCATCAATACTCGCTTGCCTGTGCTTTCATAACACTATGAAACACACTTTTACTCCCAGAAGCACAGGTTCTTGAGCGAAAGCCTTTACGGGATTTCGTTTTCCTCCCAATTTCCGAGCACGGTCCATAACGGATCTCCCGCCTGGAAAAATGCTTTAAGCGCCCGCCGGTCCGTCCCTTGATCGTCGGGCGATTTTTTTTGCGCAATCCCGGTCCGACATTCCGAACTTTGCATCCCCCGGCTTGTTTTTATTTTTATAAAACACTGCCCGGAACCGCTCCCGGCGGCTTATTTTCTCAATCACTAACCAAAGTTCGCAATGTCATTCTCTCTTCCCGAACTCCCCTATGCCCCTACTGCGCTCGAACCCCATATCGACGCCCGCACGATGGAAATCCACCACGGCAAACACCACGCAGCCTATGTCAATAACCTGAATGCCGCCGTACAAGGCACCGAACACGAAGGCAAATCGCTGGAGGAACTGTTCGCGCAAATGTCCAAACTCCCGGCCCCGATCCGCAACAACGGCGGCGGCCACTGGAATCATACCATGTTCTGGAACGTCATGGCGCCCTCCGGCGGCGGCGCGCCCGAAGGCGAGCTCGCTGCGGCCATCGATGCCGCGTTCGGCTCCTTCGACGAGTTCAAAAAACAATTCGCCGATGCCGCCGCCAAACGTTTCGGCTCCGGCTGGGCATGGCTCAACGTGGGCGCCGACGGCAAACTCTTCATTTCCTCCACGCCCAATCAGGACAACCCGCTCATGGATCTGGCCGAACAAAAAGGCCAGCCGGTCCTGGGACTTGACGTGTGGGAACACGCCTACTACCTCCACTACCAGAACCGCCGCCCCGACTACGTCAGCGCCTGGTGGAATGTGGTCAACTGGGACGAGGTGAGCCGTCGTTTTGCCGCGGCAACGAAATAACAAGTCAGATTTTGCCGCGATTCGGCATTGAGCAGGCTGGCGCGGGGCTGGCGCGGGGCTTTGCCCCGTGCCCACCTCGTCTAACAACTAGTTTCCGCTATACACGATCCCAAAAATTCGGGGTAATACATTTTACAACCCCGTCGCTGCCGTTCCCACCCCTCTTTCCCGTATCAGCCCCGCACGCACCTGCAAATGCCGGAATGCCGCCAGCGGGTCGAGCGCCCCGCCTGCCCGCAGGCGCGCCTCGGCCAGCAAGGGGCGCACGTCGGTGCGAAAAGCCGCCTGCAAAATCTCCTGCGCCCGCACCGTGTCGTTTTGCTCCTGCGCCTCGGCCAGGGCCGTCTGATCGACCAGCAAGGCCTGCGCGTACGCTATTTTGATCGCTTCGACCGACTGCAACAGGTCTTCCAGCGGGTCTTTCACATTGTGCGAGGCATCGATCATCCAGGCCAGGCCGCTGGCGTGCGGTAGTTTGCGGGCGTCCATGCCCTCCACCAGTTCTTTAAAAATGAGAAACAACTGATACGGGTTGATGCTGCCCACCGTGAGGTCGTCGTCGCCGTATTTGGAATCGTTGAAATGAAACCCGCCCAGTTTGCCTTCCATGAGCAGCAGCGCAACAATCTGTTCGATGTTGGCATTGGGCAAATGGTGGCCCAGATCGACGAGCGCGAAAGCCTGCGGACCGAGTTTCTGGGCATACAACAACGATTGACCCCAGTCGCCCACGGTCATGCTGTAAAAATTGGGCTCGTAAGCCTTGTACTCCACATACATTTTCCAATTGGCGGGCAGGGCGGCGTAGATCTCGTGCAGACTGTCGAGCGTGCGTTGAAAAGCCTGCCGGAAATTCAATTGACCCGGAAAACAGGAGCCATCGGCCAGCCACACGGTGATGCTGTCGGAACCCAGCGCCGCACCGTGCCGGATTACCTCGATGTTGTGCGCAACAGCCTGCCGGCGCACGGCCGGATCGACGTGTTGCAGGGAGCCGAATTTGTAACTCAGCGCTTGCCCGGGCTGGTCCTGAAACGTGTTGGAATTGACGGCGTCGAAACGAATACCCAGCCCTTCGGCAAGGGCCCGGATGCGGGCAGGGTCGTCGGGGATATCCCAGGGAATATGCAGCGAAATAGCGCCGCCGGAGCGGTTGAGGGCATGCAAGAGCCCCACATCTTCAATCTTTTCATCGAGGCTGCGGGGCTCGCCGCCGCCGGAAAACCGTCCGAAACGGGTGCCGCCCGTGCCCAACGCCCAGGAGGGAATGGCGATCTGGAAATCAATCAGTTGCTGAATAATGCTTTCAACGCGATCGGTTTCTCCCTGCAAAACGTGGAGCCGGTGTTGGTGTTGCGTCAGGAGCGGCGCATTAAGTGCGGCGAGTTGGGCGGGTTCTAGTTTCATGAGCGGGTCAGGGAAGGTGAAAAACCTGGGTGAGTGGTACACTGACCGGCGACCGGTCGGGATTCGCCTCCATAATATCGGCCATATAGGCCCACCAGCGCTGCATAACCGGATGCGCCGGCAGGGCGTCGAGCCGCACGGGATCGTCGATGTCGAGCACGCCGAACAGGGCCAGCGTGTCCGGGTCGAGAAAAATGGAGTATTCGCGGATGCCGGTTTGCTTCAGTAAATCGGCCAGTTCGGGCCAGATTTCATCGTGGCGGCGGCGGTATTCGGCTTCACGGCCAGGGTGAAGTTTCATTTTAAACGCGATGCGCATGGGCGGAGGGGGTATGGGACAAGAAGGTATAGAGGCAGGATAAACAGGATAGACAGGATTTTAAATAAAAGATCAACTTCGGCTGACAAATCGGTAGTTGCCTGAGCCCACCCTGACCACCAAACAACCCTCCTGCATACCCTGTACCTGAATGCCGGGCGACTGCGTGAGCGGCCGGTCGTTTTCCAGTACGTTTTCCAGGTTGGTGGCAGGTATGCAGATCGTGGCCGAGGTATTGGCCGGAATATCGACTTCCAGCGAGAGGCTCGTTTCTTCCTTTCGCCAGGCGGAGCGCACCGTGCCGTAGCCGGTCATCAGGCTGGCCGACGCATGACTCAGTCCGCCGCCCGGGCGCGGCCGGATGAGGATACTTTTATACGCCACAGCATCGTCGGCCGGGTGGATACCCGCCACGTTGCGGTACATCCAGTCGCCGATGGCGCCGTAGGCATAGTGGTTGAACGAATTCATCGACGCCTCCTGGAAACTGCTGTCGGGCTTGATGCCGTCCCAGCGCTCCCAGATGGTTGTAGCGCCCATCGTGACCGGGTAGAGCCAGGAGGGGTAGGTTTTCTGGTTGAGCAGGGTGTAGGCCAGCTCGTTTTGGCCGAAACGCGTAAGCACATGACAGAGGTAGGGCGTGCCCAGAAAACCGGTGGTCAGGTGGTTTTTGTACGACTGGATGTTGTTGGTCAGAAACTGCACGGCCTGCTCGCGTTGGGCTTCGGGCAGCAGATCGAATTGCAGGGCCAGCACATACGCCGTTTGGGTGGGAGAGGCCAGGCGGCCGTTGGGCGTCACGTATTCGTTCCGGTAGGCTTGTTTTATTTTTTCCAATAAAGCCGAGTAGGCCACCACGTCGTCGGTTTTGCCCAACACCTGCGCGGCATTGATCAAAATCTGGGTGGAATGGATGTAAAAGCACTGCGCAATCAGGTATTTGTCGGTAATGGCCGAGCGCCCGTCGCGGTCGTCGTTGATGCTGTAAAACAGCCAGTCGCCGAAATGGAAACCGGTATTCCAGAGGTCGTTTTTGCTTTGGGCGCGCATGTATTCGACCCAGGCTTTCATGCTGGGGTACTGGTCTTCGAGCAAGCGCCGGTCGCCGTACAGCAGGTACATGTTCCAGGGGATGATGGTAGCGGCGTCGGCCCAGCCGGCAGAGGCGTTGGAGTTGCCGCCGAACACGCTGGGAATCACCCAGGGCACGGCGCCGTTGGGCAATTGGTCGGCGGAGAGGTCTTTGAGCCATTTGGCGAAAAAATTATGCACATCCATGTTGTAAGCGGCCGTGCGGGAAAAGGCCTGGGCGTCGCCCGTCCAGCCCAGTCGCTCGTCGCGCTGCGGGCAATCGGTGGGCACGTCGAGGAAGTTGCCTTTTTGCCCCCACTGGATGTTGTGTTGCAACTGATTGATGAGCGGGTCGGAGCAACTGAATTCGCCGCTGGGCCGCAGGTCGGAATACAGCGCCACGGCGGTGATATTTTCGGGTAAAAGTTCGCCAGGATACCCTTCTATTTTCGCGTAGCGGAACCCGTGGAAGGTGAATTGCGGGGCAAACTCCTCCCTGCCGCCGTTGCCGCGCAGCACCCAGGTGTCGGTTACGCGGGCGTGGCGCAGGTTGGCCGTGTAAAAATTGCCCTGCTTGTCGAGCACTTCGGCAAATTTCAGGGTGATGGTGTGACCGGCCGGCCCCTGCGCCCGGAGCCGCACCCAGCCGACGAGGTTTTGGCCGAAATCGACAACCAGTTCACCTTTGGGCGTGCGGAAAATGCGCACCGGCTGGAAAAATTCGTGGGCGCGCACCGGTTCGTTGTAGGTGGCGATCAGGTTGTCGAACGGGTAAGAGGCGAGGGCCACGGCCGACCAGCCGGCGTCGTTGAAGCCGGGCGAGGCCCAGCCGGCCTGTTCGCGGCGGGCGTCGTAGTATTCGCCGTGGTAGATTTCCGAGGAACGGATCGGCCCGGTCGACGATTTCCAGCTGCCGTCGGACAACACATAATCGTGTGTGCCGTCGGCGTATTCGATGTCGAGTTGAAAAAGCAGGGCCAGTTTTTTGCCGTAAAAATTGCGGTTGCCCACCCAGCCGATCGCGCCGCGGTACCAGCCGTTGGCGAGTGTGACGCCGATGGTGTTTTCACCTTTTTGCAGCAGCCCGGTCACGTCGTACACCTGGTATTGAATGCGTTTTTGATAGGCCGTCCAGCCCGGTGTCAGGTACGCGTCGCCGATGCGCAGGCCGTTGAGTTGTGCTTCGTACAGGCCCCGGGCGGTGATGTAGGCCGTTGCCGAGGCGATTTTTTTCTTCGGCACGAAGCGGGTGCGAAACATCGGACAGGCCTGCATCGAATCGTCGGGGAAGCCCTGCTCGATCCATTGCGCTTTCCAGTCGGAGGGCTGCAACAGCCCCATTTGCCAAAAAGCCGGCGCGCTCCAGGCAGAGACCTGCCCATGATTGTCCCACACGCGCACCTGCCACCAGTATTTTTTACCCGATTGCAGGGCGGGGCCGCCATAAGGCGCCCAGAGGGAGGCATCCGAGCTGACCTTGCCGGAACTCCAGAGCAGGGTATTACCTTTTTTCAGCGAGGGTTGCTGTGTGGCGACGCGAATTTCGTAGGCCGTCTGGCGGGTATCGCGCAGGGGCGAGGCCATTTGCCAGCTGAAACGCGGTTGCACGTCGATTCCCAGCGGATTGTTGAGGTTTTCGGTGCGGGGGGCAAAGACGCTCAATTGAGCAAAAGAAACGGCGCCCCACAGCAGCAGGGCGGCGAGCAAGGAGCAGTGCTTTTTCATGGCAGGAAATGTACAATGCGGAGGGCAATTGCGCCGAACTTTACCCTGTTTTCACATAGAAAATGGGTTGGTTCCAGCTCGGAGCTCTATTTTTCGCCCATGAAACCGTGGTTTGTCCTTTTTTCCGCCTTATTCCTTTTCATCCAGTGTCGCCAGGCAACAGTGCCGCCGGCGCCCAGTCTGCCGCCCGCCTATGCCGGCGCAAAACCCAAAAACGTCATCCTGCTCATCGGCGACGGCATGGGGCTTACGCAGGTCAGCGCGGGCTTGTATGCCAACAACAATCGCCTGCGTCTCGAGCAATGCACGGCCACGGGTCTGATTAAAACCCACTCGGCGAGCCATTTGATCACCGATTCGGGCGCCGGAGCCACGGCGTTCTCCTGTGGCTGCAAAACCTACAACTACGCCATCGGCGTCGACCAGCACAAAAAGGCCTGCCTGACCCTGCTCGAACAAGCCGAAGGCCGGGGCATGCCGACGGGCCTCGTTGCTACTTCTAGTCTGACCCACGCCACGCCGGCGTCGTTCTACGCACACGTGAAGGAGCGCAAGGAGACGGAGGCCATTGCGGCCGATTTTTTAAAGGTGGATATTGACTTTGCCGTGGGTGGTGGGCTCAATTATTTTGCAAATCGCACGACCGATACACGCAATCTGCGCGCCGAGCTCGAAGCGAAAGGATACGTCGTGCGCGACAGCAGCCAGTCGGCCCTGGCCGCCCTGCAACCCGACCCGGCCCGGCCCTTCATCTGGTTTTCTGCCGGCAAGGAGCCCAAATACGCCCGCGAGGGCCGTGATTACCTGCCTGTTGCAGCCCGCATGGCGCCGGTTTATTTACAAAAACGCGGTGAAAAAGGCTTTTTTCTCATGATCGAAGGCTCGCAGATCGACTGGGCCTGCCATAAAAACGACGCCGATAACGCTATCGGCGAGATGCTCGACTTCGACGCTGCAATAGGCGCTGCGCTCGATTTTGCCGCCGCCGACGGACAAACGCTGGTGATCATCACCGCCGATCACGAAACGGGCGGCATGTCGATTACGCAGGGTTCGGAAATGGGCAGGCTGGAAATTGAATTCACCACCGAGCAACATACGGCCTCCATGGTGCCGGTATTTGCCTACGGGCCCGGCGCGGAGCTGTTCAACGGCGTGTACGACAATACCGGCATCTACTACAAGATTGCCGCCCTGCTGGGCTTCGAACCCGCGGGGAACAAATAAAAAAAGCAGGCGTCCTTCCAGAGCGCCTGCTTTACTATGTACAGCCTTTCTTCTTCCAGGAGTTTGTGGTGAGGAGACCAGCCCTACCCCCCAAAAATGGACTGGTCCCTCGCCCACGGTTCAAGGTCGCATCCGACCTTAAGTTTTTTTGCGGTCTTCTCATTACGCCGCGTCTGAAATATTTCAAGTACCGTGCCAAACTTTGAAAGGCGCAGGCAGGGCCGAATATTTTTTTGAAGCATTGTGATCGGGCATTCTGCCGGTTTGGGACATTTTTTCTTGTAAAATGTCAGTTTTTAAGCCTTAAAAAGACAATTTGTCAGCCCAAACGCCCTTGGCCCGAGTCTTGATCGCGGCAATCGAATCCTGTTTTTAAAAAAAAACTTGTCCTAGTTATGAAGGGTACGATTTCCGTCCAGACTGAAAACATTTTCCCCATCATCAAAAAATTCCTGTATTCCGATCACGAGATTTTCCTGCGCGAACTCGTGTCGAATGCCGTGGATGCCACCACCAAACTCCAGGTGCTCGCCCAGCGCGGCGAAGCCACCGGCGAAATCGGCGACACAACCATCGAAGTGTTGCTCGACGCCGAGGCCAAAACCCTCACCATCCGCGACCGCGGGATCGGCATGACCGAAGACGAGGTGCAGCGCTACCTGAACCAGATCGCGTTCAGCAGCGCCGCCGAATTTCTCGACAAATACCAGGACAGTGCCATTATCGGCCATTTCGGCCTGGGTTTTTACTCCGCTTTTATGGTGGCCGATCAGGTGGAGGTCGTTACGCGCTCCTGGCAGCCCGGCGCCGAAGGCGTGCGCTGGGTGTGCGAAGGCTCGCCCGAGTTTACCCTCGAAAAAGTGGATAAAGCCGGGCGCGGCACCGATGTGATCCTGCACATCAATGATGAAAACGCGGCCTTCCTCGAACGTTACCGCGTCGAAGACCTGCTCGAAAAATACTGCCGCTTCCTGCCCGTGCCCATCCAGTTTGGTACCCGTACCGAATCGGTGAGCACCGGCGAAGGCGAAGAAGCCCAAACCGAGCAGCAGGAAGTGCCCAACATCATCAACGAAACCCGCCCGCTGTGGAAAAAAACGCCTTCGGACCTGAAAGACGAGGACTACCTGGCGTTTTACCGCTCCCTTTACCCCATGGCCCCCGAGCCGATGTTCTGGATTCACCTCAACATCGACTACCCTTTCAACCTCACGGGCGTGTTGTATTTCCCCAAACTGGGCAACGCCATGGAGGTGACGCGCAATAAAATCCACCTCTACTGCAACCAGGTGTTCGTCACCGACGACGTGCGCGAAATTGTACCCGAATGGCTGCAGTTGCTCCACGGCGTGATCGACTCGCCCGATATTCCGCTCAACGTGTCGCGCTCCTACCTGCAAAGCGACACCAACGTGAAAAAAATCAGCGAGTACATCGCCCGGAAAGTGGCCGACAAGCTCCACGAGCTGTTCAAAGCCGACCGCCCGGCCTACGAACAAAAATGGCGCGACCTGGGCGTATTTGTCAAATACGGTATGATCGCCGATCCCAAGTTCCAGGAGCGCGCCATGGCGTTTTCGCTGGTCGAAAACACCGCCGGCGAGGTTTTCCTGCTCAACGACTACAAGGAAAAAATCAAAACCAACCAGACCGACAAACACGGCAAGATCGTGTGCATTTATACCAACGACCCCGCCGGGCACGACGCCTACATCCGCTCGGCCGTTCAGCGCGGCTACGATGTGCTCAAACTCGACGTTGTGCTCGACAACCACTGGATACAGCAGCTCGAATACAAATCGGAACTCGGCTTCGTCTTCGTGCGCGTCGACTCCGACACGGTCGACCGACTGGTGCAAAAAGACGAGCAAAAAGAGTCGATTTTAAGTGAAAAAGAGATTGAAACGGTTAAAACCAGCTTCGAAAAAGTCGTGACCGACGGCGGCCGCGTGGAATGCCAGCCCCTGGCGCCCGAAGACCTGCCGGTGCAGGTGACCAAGCCCGAATTTCTGCGGCGCATGAAAGAAATGCAAGCCTTGCATGGCATGGGCGGCGCCGATTTCCTCGATAGCTACAACGTAGTAGTGAATACCAACCACCCGCTCGTCGTGCAAAAGATGGTCAAACTGGACAAAGACGAAGAGCGTCAGCAACTTGCGCAATACCTCTACGACCTGGCCCTGTTGCATCAGGGCATGTTGCGAGGCGAAGCGCTGACGCGTTTCGTGGGCAATACGCTCGAAAAGTTGTAGGCCAAAGCGCTCAAAACTTGATATCATTGCACGCGGTGGTCTGTGTTCCACCGCGTGCTTTTTATTTTCCGGCCTGCTTCAAAGCCCATTTACCCTTATGGACAAAGCCCTGCTCATCGAACTGATCAAGATTACCCCTACGCTGGTGTTTTATCTGGTGATCCTGATTGTTTTTCTGTTGTACCGCAAACCCTTTGTGGAAGGCGTATTGCCGAAGATCAGCGGCTTCAAAGCTTTTGGGATAGAAGCCTCCTTTGTGCGCGAAGGACTGGAAGGCGCCATGAAAGCGGGCCGTAGTACCAATGTTCAGGTGAGCAGCAGCCTGATGCAGCGCATCAGCCATTACCCCAGGCGCCCGTTGCGCGTGCTCTGGATCGACGACAACCCGGATACCGTCATGTATGAGTCGGGGGTCATTCAGAACCTCGGCATGCTGGTGGAATTCGCCAAAACCTCGGCCAATGCCATGGAGCGGCTGGAACGGGAAAAATTTCAACTCCTCGTATCCGACATTCGGCGGGGTGAAAAAAATACGGAGGGTCTTGATTTTATGGCCCGTATGCGCGCCGTACAAATGAACCAGCCGGTTGTTTTTTACGTTTCGGAACTGGACCGGACCAAAGGTGTTCCGCCCGGCGCTTTCGGCATTACGGATGACCCCAACGAACTGATACATCTGGTGCTGGATGTGGCGGAGCGCCTGTAGCGCCGACCTCCAGGTCGGCGAATCTGAGGGCAGCAATAAACCGCGATTACTAGCCCATGCCAGTATCAGGAACCAACCGGTATTTTGTGCCTCGCATTCAGGATAATCGCGGGTGGTTTCTGCCCTCAGCGTCGCCGACCTGGAGGTCGGCGCTACAGGTCGGCGAAATTGAGGGCAGCAATAAACCGCGATTACTAGCCCATGCCAGTATCAGGAACCAACCGGTATTTTGCGCCTCGCATTCAGGATAATCGCGGTTTACTACTGCCCTCAGCGTCGCCGACCTGGAGGTCGGCGCTACAGGTCGGCGCTACAGGTGTTACAGTTAAAACTACAGTTACAACCATGAAATACCTTCCATTCATTGCCTTGATATTTTTAGCCGCCTGCACGGCCAACACCCCCACGCCCAACACTACCCCCGGCGCGCCGCCCGCCGATCTCTCCACGTACCACCGCGCCACTTTTGCGGGCGGTTGTTTTTGGTGTGAAGAGGCGATTTTTGAAAGAATAACAGGCGTTGCCGAGGTGATCTCCGGGTATTCCGGCGGCTCGGAACCCAACCCCAGCTACGAACAGGTGGGTTCGGGGGCTACCGGTCATGCCGAAGCATTCGAAGTGTACTACGATTCCTCCAAAATTGATTACCCCTCCCTTTTGCGGGTTTTCCTGGCTTCCATCGATCCTACCCAGGTGAATGGCCAGGGACCCGACCGCGGTATGCAATACCGTTCCATTGTTTTTTACAACAATGAAACCGAACGCGGCATTGCCGACCAGGCGTTGTCGAATTTGGCCCAATCGGGGAAATATACCCGGCCGATTGTTGTCCAGCTGATTCCGTTTCAAAAATTCTGGCCTGCCGAAGACTACCACCAGAACTACGTACAACACCACCCCGAAAACCCCTACGTACAACACGAATCGTTGCCGCGGATGAAACGCACCCTCCAACAGGTGCCGGAGCTGGTGAAAGGAAACCAATAAGCGCAGCAGGGGAATTTTTCCCGGCAATGCCATTTATTCCCAACCTTTGCGGATAAAGCACATTGATTCCTGCATGACGTCTCTGCCCACCCTCCTCTCCAGAATTACCGAATATTCCGCCACACACCCTTTCCCCGACTCCCCGCCGGGCCTCTACGAACCCTGCGATTACCTGCTCGCCCTGGGCGGCAAGCGCCTGCGACCGGCCCTGCTGCTCATGGCGTACGAATTGTTCCGCGACGACGTGGACGCCGCCCTGCCGGCCGCCTGGGCCGTCGAGTTGTTCCACAACTTCACCCTCATGCACGACGATATCATGGACGCCGCCCCGCTCCGGCGCGGACAACCGACCGTGCATACTCGCTGGAACCCCAATACCGGCATCCTTTCGGGCGACGTCATGCTCATTTACGCTTACCGCCACCTCCTGAGCGTGGGCGACGACGCGGCGGCGCGCGCGCTTGTCGGGGTGTTCAACCGGGTGGCGATCGGGGTCTGTGAAGGACAACAAATGGATGTGAATTTTGAAACCCGCGACGACGTGAGCCTGCCGGAATATGTCCGAATGATCGAACTGAAAACAGCCGTACTGCTGGGCGGCGCACTCGAAATGGGCGCCCTGGCTGCCGGCGCTTCGGGCAGTGATGCAGGTCATTTGTACGAATTCGGCCGCCTGGCCGGCATTTCTTTTCAAATTCAGGACGACCTGCTCGATACCTACGGCGACCCCGCCAAATTTGGCAAACAGGTGGGCGGCGACATTCTCCAAAATAAAAAAACTTTCCTGGTGCTCAAAACCCTGGAAATCGCCGCCCCGGCCGACCAAAGCGAGCTCCACCGCTGGATGCAAACCGGCGCCGACGCCCCCGGAAAGGTGGATGCGGTGCGGGCTATTTTCGACCGCAACAATATTCCCGCCCTGGTGGCAGCAGAACAAGCCCGCTTTCGTGAAGAGGCTTTCCGGCATCTCGATGCCGTGCAAACACCGGAAAGCCGCAAAACGGTGTTGCGGGAAGCCGTAGAGGAATTATTGGTCCGGCAATTCTGACAAACGGCGCCGCCACCACCACATGCCGGCCCGGGCAGCCCACATTTTGACCAGAAATTTCAAGCCCTTGCCGCTCATGCCGGCTCCTGCCAGGCGGGTTTTGTGCCATTGCACGGCATTGACCGTCCAGCGCACGGCAAAATCGTAGTATCGGCGGGGATAACTGCGCCGGAAATCCAGGTCGCGGTCGGTGCGTTGCGTCCAGGGCAGGGCGGCAGTAGCGCTGGATTGCACTTCTTCGTACAAACCGGTGCCTTTGATCGGGTAAGCCACGGTGATGGTAAACAGGTCTGGATTTGATTCTTTCAGGTGGGTGACCGTCTCCCGGATATCGGCTTCCGTCTCGCCGGGATAACCCAGCATGATGAACGTGCCCGCCTGAATGCCCGCCCGTCGCGCTGCGCGGATCATTTCGCGCACCTGCCCGACTTCCACCCGGCGGTCCATGGCGTCGATGATGCGTTGGGAGCCGCTCTCGGCGCCAATCCAGACACGGAAACAGCCGCAGGCTTTGAGTTGGGCAATAACGGCTTCATTGAGGCGGTCGGCACGGGTGATACATTCAAAAGCGACACGAACACCCCGGATTTCGAGTTCGCGCTGAAATTCGGCCAGCCATTTATGGCTCACGGTAAACACGTCGTCGACAAACCAGATCAGGTCGAAATCGTATTCCGCCTGCAAGGCGGCAATTTCGTCGACCACGGCAGAGGGCGAACGCCGGCGGTAACTCTGACCGTATACGGCCGTGGAGCACCACCGGCAGGTGTAGGGGCAACCGCGCTGGGTGCTCAGGCTGAGGGCCGAATGTCCGTGCGCTTTTTTCCAGGCGTCGAGGTAAAGCCGCAGCTCGATTTTGTGGCGGGCGGGCAGGGGAAGTTCGTCGAGGTCGCGGAGTTTTTCGCGGGCGGGTGTTTTAAACACTGTGCCGTCGTCGAGTCGCAGGGCGAGGCCGGGGATATGGGCAAACAAGGCGCCCGGCAGCGGCCCCTCGGGCACGGCAGCCACCGCCAGCGCGATGTCGAGCAGGGTTTGCTCCCCTTCGCCGATCACGATCAAGTCGGCGCCGGCCGAAAGGTAATCGTCCGCATTGTGGGTCACATCGGGACCGCCGAGCACGATCAGGGTATTGCGCAAGGCTGCCTGTTGCCGCACGAAACGCATGATGGCCAGAATGTTCAGTTTGGTCATCAGGTTGACGTACAGGGCCAACACACGCGGCGGGTGTTGCAAGAGTTGCGTTTCCAGCAGCGCTTTGCTGGAAAAAGTCGTGTCGAACACCGTATTCTCCACCCCATGCCGGTCGAGCCAGGCCGCCAGGTACAAGAGTCCGAGCGGCGGATAGGGCTTCATGATGACCTGTTCGCGGGGGTCTTCATGCAGGAAGTAGCCGTGGGTGAGGAGGAGGGACAAGGGAGTTATTAGTGATGAGTGGATAGTGATGAGTTATTCGTCGGCGAAGGGGGTGGCGTAGCCCATTTCGCGAATAGACAGACCGGTTTTTTCCTTGAGGGTTTCGATGATTTTCAATCTTCTGGCCAGCAGGTCGTCCGGCATCAGGGCGTCGGCGTCGGCAAATTCGCGCCGCACGCCGTCATGCCCGACCAGTTCAAAATAGTCCCGTTTGCGCAGTTCGCCCGCCCGGTTGATATAGCCGTCGTAATGATCGATCGACTGAATGTCGCTGAATGCATATTCGTAATGAACGGGCCACCATTTGTCGCGCACCACGATTTTATCCTGGGTCAGGATCATGGGCGTGCAAATCATTCCCCACCAGCCCGCAATAGCAAGGAGCAGCAGAAACCAGACCAATGGAAGGGCCGCTCGGCTGTCCATGTTGTTTTTCCATTCGGAAAACTGTTTGAACCGCTGCCAGCCGTCTTCATCGGTCATGGTTCGAATCCACACGCTCGACAAAGGGCCTGCCAGGGCAATACCGAAGATAAAAGAGACGGCATAAAACTGCCAGTTGCTCAGCGGCACATACTCTATCGTATCGGCCGGCAAGCGGAGCGTGGCAAAATACAAGGCGCGAAAAACATGCCCCAGCACCCAGGTAATCAGTCCCCAGTTGACAAAAAACAACAAGAGCTGGATGCGGTACAGGCGCATAAACCGCGGTTTTTCCGCCAGAATTTCTTCCAGCGGATAAAGCGGGTCACGTTTGTAGGGCCAGAACTTGCGCAACAGGCCCATTAATAATTCTCGAAGCAGGTGTTCCATGGCGTTTATTTACGGGGCAAAAATCCGAACAAAGTCCCGCATTTGGCGAACTCCGGCGGAAGAGGCTAATTTTGTACAGTAAAATGGAAGACAAAGCCCAACAGCTCGAAGAAGAAAACCGCCGGCTCCGTGAAAAGGTTGAACAACTCGAATCACTGGTCGGCGCCCGGTCAGCAGTACGCCGCCGGCTGGTCAAGGTCGTAGCCGGTACTTTTGCCGGCAAATCGCTCTATCACAGCGTTTCCCGCCTGGTCGACGACCTTGCCGAGCGGCGGGTCGACCGCGAAACCATCCGCGACGTGGCCTATGCCACCCTCCAACGCCTCACCCGCGTGGGCACGATTACGCTCCTGCTGGCCCTGGCGCCGCTCACCCTGGCTTTATTGCAAACCTATTACCTGAAAAAACAAAACGAGAAGTTCGACGTCCAGAACAAACGCATCGAACAACAAACCTATCTGCAGGAAGCCGAACGCCGCAGCTCGCTGGTCTTTTTGTTCGACAACGTGCTCGACCGCATGGACGACGAGCTGCGCCGCAACCCCGCCGGCCGCGAACTATCGCCCCAGTTGATCGGCCGGATCGTGGCGCTGAGCAAGGCGCTCAAACCCTATCGCTTCCTCGAAGGCGACACCATCACCAGCCGCCAGAGCAGTCCCGAGCGCGGCCAGTTGCTCCTCAGTCTGGTGGCCAGCAAACTGGGCCGCAACACGTACGACCAAATCTATCTGCTGGCCGATTTTTCCTATGCCACCCTCGACAACGTCAATCTCGACAAGGCTTATCTGGCCAATATCAATTTGTCGTATGCCCAGTTAAAGTCGGTGTCGCTCAGTGGCGCCGATCTCCGGAATGCCAATTTCGAAGGTTCGGAATGGGACGATGCGCACGTGGTTTTCACCCCGGCCAAACCCTTTGCTGCCAATTTCGACTTTGCTAATTTTTACCGTGCCACGCTTCGCCGCTGTGATTTGAGCGGCGGGGCATTTGCCTACACCAATTTTACCGGGGCGCGGCTCGACCGGGTTGTGTTTCGCGAAGCGTTTTTCCATCAGGCCAAATTCCCCCTGGCCGCTGCCGATTCCCTGAATTTTGACCGCGCCGTGCTGCTGAACACACGTTTCGACCTGCCGTCTTCGCCCACGGTCCATTTTTCGTTTGAATCTGCCCGGGTCGATACCGCAACCTTCCGTCAACTGGATGCGCTTCCGCTCCGCCAGCGGCCGCAGGTGGATTTCAGTCGGCCGGAATACCGGATTACCCGCGATACTTTTTTCCCCGACGACCGCGGCAAGCCGGTGATTGTGGTGGATACTGCGGAGGTGTATCGGCTGTAGCGCGCTGTAGCGCCGACCTCCAGGTCGGCGATGTTGAGGGCAGCAATCACCCGCGATTTTCCTGATTGCGAGAAACGATACCCTGGTTGATTTCTGATAGGAGCTTTGGCTGATAATCGCGGGCTATTTCTTCTCTCAACGTCGCCGACCTGGAGGTCGGCGCTACAGGTCGGCGACGTTGAGGGCAGTAATCACCCGCGATTTTCCTGATTGCGAGAAACGATACCCTGCGTGATTCCTGATAGGAGCTTTGGCTGATAATCGCGGGCTATTTCTTCTCTCAACATCGCCGACCTGGAGGTCGGCGCTACGGGTCGGCGCTACAGGCGCTACGGCGCGCTACAGCAGATCAAAAAATGATCCGCCCCCCGAGCCCACCAGTTTCCCCGACAGCGTTTTTCCAACCAGAACAACAACCGCAACAACCGCGGACGGCGTTCGAAAAAAGGATTGAGATAGGAGGGCGGCAGCCAGAAGCCGACTGCTGTAGCGCCGACCTCCAGGTCGGCGATGTTGAGAGAAGAAACAATCCGCGATTTTCCTGATTGCGGGGAATGAGATGCTGGTTGATTTCTGATACGAGCCTTGGCTGATAATCGCGGGTGATTGCTGCCCTCAGGTTCGCCGACCTGGAGGTCGGCGCTACAGTCCGGCGACGCGTACCAGGTTTCCACCGACGACACCCCGTCGAGAGAAGCCGTGACCGGACCGCCCGACCAGCGGCGAAACGCCTGCCGCCATTGACCTTTTATCAAAAAATACACACTCTCCCACCAGCAAAAACGCCCCATCAACACAGCCACCAGGTGACCGCCGGGGCGTAATTTATCGAGTAGAACGGGCCACAATGCCGCCAACTCGTCGGGCGGGATACAATTCAAGCCGCCAAAATTGGACAAGACCAGGTCGAAATCCCGCTCCGGGAGCTGCGCCAGGCCGGCAAAGTCGCACACCCTCGTTTCAATATTCAACCCCGCCGTTGCAGCCTTGTCGCGGGCCGCCGCCACCATTGCAGCGGAGGCATCGGTTGCCAGCACCGAACAGCCGCGCCGCGCCAGCCAGCACGCGTCTTCGCCCGTGCCGCAATTGATCTCCAGCACCCGCAAAGACCGTTTGCCGAGCAGTTTGTCGAGGAAATTCCACACGATCTGCCGTTGCATGCGCCCGACGAGCGTTTCGGTGAATGCCGCGTCGTAAGTGTGCGCCAAAGGGGAAAATTGATCGCGGGCCATCAGCGGTACACAAATTTGATTTCAACCCTGCGGTTGGCGCGACGCCCCTCTTCGGTGTCGTTGGACGCAACCGGCGCATTTTCTCCCATGCCCTGCACCACAAAAAGGTCTGGATCGAGGGCAAAACGCCCGGTGAGCCATTGACGGACAGCCTCCGCGCGCTTCTCGGACAAATCGCGGTTGAACGCCTCACTTCCTTTATCGTCGGTGTAACCTGTTATCACGACCTGCACCGGTTGTTGTTCCCGGATTTGCGCAGCGCAAGCCTGCATATACGGCTCGGCCAGCGCATTCAATTGATACGAACCGGATTCAAAGCCGATATCGGAAATGACGAATTCGGGCGGACGCTGCGCCGGAGTGTCTGCTATAACCACCCTGGTTTCTTCCGCGATTTCTTCGACAAGCGGCGGCGGCGGCGCTGTCTCCTCGGTCATACGTGCCAGCAGCGTTGAGTCGGGGTTGGTGTGCCTGATGTCCAGATGATAAAAATAGGCCCTGCGCCGCTCGCGTTCAGGGCATTCGGGCGGGTCGGATGCGGTCAGGCGAATATCGTCGAGGAGGTATGCAATCTCTTTTTGTCGACTTCGATCTTTGGCCGATCGCGTTTGCGGCGAGGGTCGGAAATTGCCCAACACCAGAAACCCCTCTCCGCCTTTGGCTACAAAACTCGCCCGCAATGCGCGCCAGCCACTTTTTTCTATCGAAAATTGATTTTCAACGGTCATGGCCAAAGTCGGTTCATCGGTCAGCAAACTATCGTAATAAACGCCGGGCCAACTGCGCATAGCCCTTACCCCGAGTTCAAAAGGGGTAGTGCAGTCGGTGTATAAATACAAACTCAGGGTATATTTTTCACCGGCGACGAGCGGACAAGCGGTCGGCGTGACGATATAAGTGCGGTAATTTATCGGGTGTGCAATGTGTTCCCAACACAACTGCTCCATCCTTTTCCCGCTGTGCGGCGCCGGCGGGTTCGCCATTTTGGCTTCCACCCCCATAGGCAGATGGTACCAAAATTCCGGCGCGCAGGTTGCCTGAAACTCTACGCAGGTATTGTCGTCTTCCAGATCGCCGTTGCGAAGCCAGTCCTGACCGGCCATAGAAACAGGCCATAATAGCGCGCAATAGATAATCCACCTGTTTTTCATACATTTAAAAGACATTTTGTGAATAGGTTGAAACAAATGCCTTCAAGGCAGATAGGTAACGGTTTTCGGGCAGGGAAAGTGTTTGGCAGAACGGTTTGTACCTGTTTGGGCTTCCAAAGAGGTTTCAGGTGGAGCGTTCCAGGCGGTTCAATTTTATGCCGTCCACCCAGGCCGCCGGCGCATAATAGGCCGTCAGCAGTGCCCGCCGCCAGTCGGGGCGTTTTCCCCGGAGCAGTTTGCGGCATTCGGCCAGGCCCTGCCGCAGGCGGAAACGCTTGTGCGTCAGGCGGTGCAGGCGGCGGTAAAAAGCCGGCGGAAAGGTAGCTGGATAGAGCATGGCGAGGTCGTCCGAATCGGTCCAATTGTGTTTGACGCCGAGCAGGGTGCGCACCTTGTCGTAGAATTTGGTGCCCGGCAGCGGATACGACACCGACACCCCGATGTCGTGCGGCAGTAATTCTTCCACCAGGCGCAGGGTCGCCTCGATGTCGTCGCGGGTTTCGCCCAGGTAGCCGTATTGCAGGAAAAAGCAGACCTCCACGCCGTGTTTTTTCAAGAGCCGCGTCGCCTCGCGGATTTCCTGCACGGTGGTGCCCTTGTCCATGGCGTCGAGGATTTTTTGCGCACCGCTCTCCGCGCCCACCCAGGCCTGCTGCAAGCCGCTTTCCGCCAGGGCGGCAATGTTGTCTTCTTTCAACAGCAGATCGACCCGGCTTTGAATTTTATAGGAAAAACGCAGGTTGCGGGCTTTTACCAGTTCGCGAAAGCGCTGCACCCAGCCGGGTTTTAGCCCGAAAATATCGTCGGACATCCAGAAATGCGTGGCGCCGTAGCGCTGCATCAGCCCTTCTATTTCGGCCACGACACGCTCCGGGCTGCGCGAATTGTATCGGTTGCCGTAGATCGGCTTGGCGCACCAGTTGCACTTGTAGGGGCAGCCGCGCGTGGTGGCCAGGTTGAGGGAAAAATAACCGTGCCGCCGCCAGATACGCTGGTAATCAGCCATTTCGACCAGATCCCAGGCAGGGTCGGGGAGTTGGTCGAGGTCGTGCAGCACAGGCCGGGGCGGGGTGCTGACGACCTCGCCCGTGGCCGGGTCGGCAAAGGCCAGTCCGGCGATGCCGCGGCAGTCGGAGCGGCCGGCTTCGAGCGCCAGGATCAGTTCGCGCAGCGTGATTTCCCCCTCGCCCACCACGATAAAATCGGCGCCCTCGGCCAGGTATTCGGCGCAGTGGTCGGTGGCGTCGCTGCTGCTGACGATCACGGTGCAGCCCGCGGCACGGCCCGTTTTGGCCATCGCGAAAGCCGCTTCGCGCATGCGGGTGAGGCACATTTTGGTGAGGTAGTTGAACCCGTCGTCGTAGATGACCAGGTAGCGCGGGCGGGCGGCGGCCAGCGCCGGGCCGATTTCGTCGGGACTGTCGCGCAGATTCGTGTCGAACAACGCCACCTCGAAGCCGCATTCGCGCAGCACGGCAGCGGCGCAGAGCGTGCCGTAGGGCGGGTACGGTTGCTGGTTTTTCCACTGCTTATCGTCGAATTTGTAAAAATACGAGTGGGTAAAGAGAATATCGGCCATAACACGACGGGTTGCCCGACAAAGATGAGGGAAATAAAGGAATGTGCTTTGAGACAGGTTTTTGTTGGACAGGGTTTTTATTGGACAGGATTTACAGGATTAACAGGATGGGGCGGCTTCGCCGCCGGGGGCGGGACCAGGGCAAACGCATTAAAATCTTCATCGGCTTGGGAAAGGAAAATAGGGGAAGAGGTCGGCAAGGCCCTGTTGGCCATTTATCTTATGGAATAAGGAACAACCCTTTTTAAAATCCGCGCCAATCCGCGTCATCCGTGTCATCCGCGTGGCTATCCACACTTCCGAAATCCTCGAAAAAAGAAACGAGGAAACACGAGGTATGAACAAGGATCACGGTGAATGGATCGCAACGCTGATGACACGGATGACGCGGATTTGCGCGGATTTTTTGCTTTGCACACCTGATTTTGCTCCCTTGAGACGGCCCGCCTGATTTCCCAACAAATGTTAGGGGTAGTCACCTGCATACCTACGGCGGTCTGTTATTATTTTAATGCGTTTGCCCTGGTCCCGCCCCCTGCGGCGAAGCCGCCCCATCCTGTAAATCTTGTAAATCCTGTCCAATAAAAACCTGTCCCTCCCCATCCCAAACGCACACTTCCAAGCCCCCATTCCCCTACATTTACCCCATTAAACATTAAAAATACAGTTATGAAACAGTTGACCACCCTCCTGCTGGCCCTCATCGGGCTGGCTGCCGGTGTCGGCGCCCAATCGGAAGCCCGGCTCTTCCGCATGCCCGACGTGTCGGCCACCCACATCACCTTCGTGTACGGCGACGACGTCTGGATCGTGCCCAAAGCCGGCGGCCAGGCCGCCAAACTCAGCTCGCCCGACGGCGCCGAAATCTTCCCCCGCTTCTCGCCCGACGGCAAAACCGTCGCGTTCAGCGGCAACTACGACGGCAACCTCGACATCTACACCATCCCCATCGCCGGCGGCGTGCCCACGCGGGTAACGCACCACGGCATGCCCGACATCCTGCAAGACTGGTACCCCGACGGCAAAAACCTGCTGTACACTTCCTCGATGAACAGCGGCAAACAACGTTTTGCCCAGTTTTACAAAGTACCCGCCACCGGCGGCCTGCCCGAAAAACTGCCGCCCGCCTACGGCGAATTCGCCTGCTTCTCTCCCGACGGCAAACAAATGGCCTTCGTCATGAAATCGCAGGCTTTCCGAACCTGGAAACGCTACCGGGGCGGTACGGCCGCCGATATTTTTACCTTCGACATGGGCAGCTTCGCCTCCGAAAACATCACCCAAAACGACGCCAACGACGAATTCCCGATGTGGCGCGGCGAGCTCATCTACTACCTCTCCGACGCCGGCGCCGAAAAACGCCTCAACATCTGGTCGTACCACCTCAAAACCAAACAACGCCGCCAGATCACCCGCTTCAAAGACTACGACGTGGCCTACCCGGCCCTGGGCCCCGACGACATCGTGTTCACCTGCGGCGGCGTGATGTACCTGCTCAACCTGGCCACTGAAAAAACGGCGGAAGTGAAAATCCAGGTCGTCACCGACTACGAACATCTCAAACCCCGCCAGATCAACGCCCGGCCCTGGGCGGCGTGGTTCAGCCCCTCACCCGACGGCAACCGCCTGCTCGTAGAGGCCCGCGGCGAGGTGTTCAGCGTGCCCGCCCAGAAAGGCTACACCGTCAACCTCAGCCAAAGCAGCGGCTCCGCCGAACGCTACCCCGCCTGGTCGCCCGACGGCCGCTACGCCGCCTGGTGGTCGGATCGCGGCGGCGAATACCAACTGGTGCTGCACGACTTCACCCGGCCCGACAAAGACCAAACCCTGACCAGTTTCACTTCGGGCTTCCGCTACGCCATCTTCTGGTCGCCCGACAGCCGCAAACTGGCCTTCGTGGATCAGGCCATGAACATCCAGGTGCACGACCTCGACGCGAAAAAGACCCTGAAAGTCGATCAGGCGCCCGACCTCTTCGAAGGCGGTTTGCAGAATTTCAAAGTGTCGTGGTCGCCCGACAGCCGCTGGATGGCTTACGAACGCGGCACCGACAACAACAACCCCGCGATCTTTATCTACGACACCCGGTCGCAAAAAACGAGGCAGGTAACCTCCGGCTTTTACGCCGATTACAACCCCGTGTTCGACCGCGAGGGCAAATACCTGTTTTTCGTCACCAACCGCTCGTTTTCCCCCGCGTACAGCGAGTTTGAAGGCGCGTTCATTTACAACAAATCCAACCTGATCGCCGTCGCCACCCTGCGCGCCGACCTGCCCGGACTGCTCGCACCCCAAAACGACACCGTGGCCGTCAAACTCGACACCGGCGACAAAAAAGCCGGCAAGGACAAAGACGAAGAGGCCAAAAAAGACAGCAGCGACGTCAAAGCCGTCGGAATCGACTTCGAAGGGCTCGAAAACCGCGTCGTCATCCTGCCCATGCCCGCCGGCAACTACGGTAACCTGGCAGCCGCCGAAGACAAATTGCTCTACCTCACCGTGCTGCCCCAGGCGCCGCCGGGCGAGCCCAACCTGGCCCTGAAATACTTCCAGCTCAAAGACCGCGAAGACAAAACCGTGATCGAAGGCATCAACGGCTACGAACTTTCGGCCGACGGCAAAAAAATCATGATTATCCAGAAAGAAAGCGTCGGCATGGTATCGCCCGAACCCGACCAGAAACTGGAAAAACCCGCGCCCCTCGACCGCCTCGACATGACCCTCGACCCGCGCGCCGAATGGGCCCAGATCTACAACGAAGTGTGGCGCCTCGAACGCGACTATTTTTATGAAAAGGAAATGCACGGCGTCGATTGGCCCGCCATGCGCAAGCGCTACGGCGACCTGCTGCCCTACGCCGCCAGCCGCTCCGACCTCAACTACCTCATCGGCGAACTCATCGGCGAACTCAACGCCTCGCACACCTACCGCGGCGGCGGCGACGCGCCCGCGGCCAAACAGCAGAACACCGGCTACCTCGGCGTCGATTGGGCGCTCGAAAACGGCTATTTCCGCATCAAAAAGATCATCCACGCCGCCCCCTGGGACACCGAGCAGCGCTCCCCGCTCGACGCGCCCGGCCTCGGCATACGCGAAGGCGACTACGTGCTGGCCGTCAACGGCCGCCCGCTCGACACCCAAAGCGACCCCTGGACCGCCTTCCAGGGCCTCGGCGGCGCCACGGTAGCCCTCACCGTCAACAACAAACCCGGCTGGGACGGCGCCCGCACCCTCAGCGTGGGCACGCTCGACAGCGAAACCCGCCTGCGCAACCTCGCCTGGATCGAAAGCAACCGCAAACGCGTGGAAGAAGCCTCCGGCGGCCGCATCGGCTACGTGTACGTGCCCAGCACCGGCATCGACGGCCAGAACGAACTCGTGCGCATGTTCTACGCCCAGTGGAACAAACCCGGCCTCATCATCGACGAGCGCTTCAACAACGGCGGCCAGATCCCCGACCGCTTCATCGAACTGCTCAACCGCAAACCCCTGGCTTTCTGGGCCGTGCGCGACGGCCGCACCTGGCAATGGCCCACGGTGGCCCACTTCGGTCCCAAAGCCATGCTCATCAACGGCTGGAGCGGCTCCGGCGGCGACGCCTTCCCCGACTACTTCCGCAAGGCCGGCCTCGGCCCCCTCATCGGCACCCGCACCTGGGGCGGCCTCATCGGCATCAGCGGCAACCCCGGCCTGATCGACGGCGGCTCGGTCAC
>JAEUUU010000014.1 GCA_016787345.1 Saprospiraceae bacterium
CTTGTCGGTCTGTACCGGGGCATATACGAAGAACGGACGCTGACCGCGGGTACCCATGATGCCGGAGCCGGCGCCATAAGCCCAGTGTTTGTCTTCGCGGATGTTCATATTGATACGGCTGGTAAAGTCGCCGCCCAGTACATTGTTCATTTGTTCGATCGCGGCTTCGTCCATTTGGCCGTAAGGCTTGGTGAGGTAGCCGGCCATGATCATACTTTGCTGACTTTCAGGGCGATCGATCAGGAAAATTTTGCCGTTGTTGGTTGTCTTGACTTCGGGGATGACTTTTTTAGGCACATCGCCCTTGCCCCACTTGCCGAAGCGTTTTTCCAGTTTGGCCACCAGTTCATCCATGGTGATATCGCCGGTCACGACGATCGTGGCGTTGTTCGGTTTCAGCCAGCGGCCGTAGAAGCCCTGCACGTCGGCGACGTTGAGGCTTTGTACGCTTTCTTCTTCACCGCTACCCGACATGGGCATGCCATAGGGGTGATTTTCGCCGTAGAGGAATTTGGGCATAACGCGCATGACCATGCCTTGCGGGCTCTTTTTCTCGTTGGCGATCTGGCTGAGCTGTTGGGTTCTCAACCGGTTAAAGTCAGCCTCCGGGAACGAGGGATTGAGCACCACGTCGGCCATGAGGTCGAGGCTGGGATCGAGCGACTGTTTCAGGGTGTTGAGATTGACGTAGGAATAGTCGAGGTCGCTGGACGTATTCAGGTTGGCGCCCAGCAACTGAAGGCGTTCGTTGATTTGCAGCGACGACAGGTTTTTGGTGCCTTCGTCGAGCATATTCATCGAGAGCGAAGCCAGGCCGGGTTTGCCGCCGAGTTTGTCGGTGCAATAGCCGGCATCGAACATCATACTCATCACGACGGTAGGGCTTTCGGTCCGGCGGGCCAGCACGACTTTCATGCCGTTGCTGAGGGTGCGTTTTTCCAGGGCGGGGAATTGGGCGTCGAGTTTGCCGGCGACTTCGGGCGCTTTGCTGCGATCGGCTTCGTTGCCCGTGACGGAGTATTCGGGGAACGGCGTGCAGACGAGCGTGAATTTGCCGTCGCTCAGCCACATTCGGCTGGCGTTGTGGATGTCTTTGGCCGTGGTTTGGTCGTACCAGCGCAATTTTTTCTTGTAAAAATCGGCACTTCCGCCGTACACTTCGTTTTCAGCCAGGATGTCGCTTTTGCCGCCAAAGCCGCCGATACGCTCAAGGCCTTTGATGAAATTGGCAAAATAGGAGGCTTTAACGCGGTTGACTTCTTCTTCGGTGGGGCCGTTGGCCAGGAATTCGGCCATGATCTCATTGATCGCCGTTTCGACTTCTTCCACGGTTTTGCCGTTTTTCACATTGGCCACGACAACAAAGTTGCCGGCAATTTCGGAGGGGCCGACATAAGCATAGGCCTGGGTGCAGATTTGTTTTTCATACACCAGTTTTTTGTACAGGCGGCTGTTTTTTCCGGCTGCCAGCACATCGGAAGCCAGGTCGAGGTGTACGCCTTCCTGGGTGCCCCATTGCGGGGTGTTCCAGACCATGATGACCTGCGATTCGGGCACACGGTCCTGGTATTCGGCACGGGTATTGCCAAAACGGCGGGGGATGTTGACGCCCGGACGAACGAGGGTCGGGCCGGCCGGGATATTGCCAAAATACTTCAGCACGCGCTGATATACGTCTTCGGCGCTGACGTCGCCGGCTACCACCAACACGGCATTGGCGGCGCCATAGTAGGTTTTGAACCACTCGTGCACGTCGTCGAGGCTGGCGGCGTTGAGGTCTTCCATTTCACCGATCACCGTGTGGCCATAGGGGTGATACGGCGGAAACATTTCTTTCTGAATGATGTCGTAGCTTTTGGCATACGGCTGGTTTTCGCCCTGGCGCTTTTCATTTTGCACCACGCCGCGCTGCTCGTCGAGTTTGGCCTGGTCGATAGCGCCCAGCAGGTGTCCCATACGGTCGCTTTCGAGCCAGAGCACCTGATCGAGGGCAGTGACCGGCACATTCTGGAAGTAGTTGGTGCGGTCTTCGTTGGTCGTACCGTTCAGGTCGGTCGCGCCGATGGCTTCGAGGGCCTGGAAGTAGTCGGTATTAAAATTCTCCGAACCATTGAACATCAGGTGTTCGAAGAGGTGCGCGAAGCCCGATTTGCCGGGTTTTTCATTTTTCGAGCCGACATGGTACCACACGTTGACGGCCACGATGGGCGCCTTGTGGTCTTCGTGCACGAGCAGGCGAAGGCCGTTGGGCAGCGTAAACTTGCGATACGGAATGTCGATCGCGTCCGGATTGTACTTGGGAATGTCAACTTGGGAGAACAGTAGCAGGGAGGGGAACAGGAGGAGTGTAAGCAGGAATAATCGTTTCATAATTTCCTGTGTCATTAGATTGGTGAATGGAAAGATTGGGCATTTACAGGTAATGGTGCCACTTAACGCAGCGAAGCTGCATCAATTACGCAGAAACCTCGAAATCTTTGGATCAATACCCGTTTTCTCCCGCTAAAAGTCAAATCCCCGCATCCTCGAATCCTCAAATCCTCGAATCTTCACCCATCACACTCCGCCCTCCATCACCTCCCAGGTATGATCGCCCAGGAGCCGCACGGTGGCGAGGTGCTCATAGGGCATTCGGCGCCCCCATTCGGCGGGCGCGACCATCGAGAGCACGTGTTTGCCGTCTTTTTTTCTTTGGTATAAAAAATAGACATGATGGATGACAGGCTGAAAGCCTGTTTCTGCCTGGTAAATCATTTCCGACACCGCCACCCTGTCGTGCAGGGACTTTGCCTGCTGCACCAAGGTCTCCATCTGCTGGCGAAGTTGTTCCATCTGCCGGTCGGTCTGGTCGTACATGGCCGTCATGGCATTGCCGCGAATCCGGCCGCGGTCTTCGGGTCGTATGACGGCGCCGCCGACCGTATGCGCATAGGGAAGCAGGCCGGGCGTTTCGGCGATTTTGTCGCGGTCGATCGGGTTGACGAAAGCGTCGTTTTTTTGTTCGGACATGGTGCAAAAATAAACGTTCCGCATCTGGCCGGAACGTGTTGCTACAACAGCGGGTAGAATAAATAGATCAGCCCAAAAGTAAAAAGATGCGCTTCCGGGCACATTTTTTCGGTTGGAATGCCGCAATTCCTGTTTTTTCGCCCCCAAAAATTTAGCAAGATCATGCATTCAGTAGCAGTTTTTTGCGGCGCCAACACGGGCAACGACCCCGTTTTTGCCGAGCAAGCCACGCTTTTAGGTAAAACCCTGGCGGAAAGAAATATCCGCGTCCTGTTCGGCGGTGGCAGCGTCGGTCTGATGGGCGTACTGGCCGATGCCGTGCTGGCGCATGGCGGTCCCATCACCGGTGTGATTACGCACCAACTCAACGATCTGGAACTGGGTCACCCGGGCGTTCACGACATGATCATCGTGGAATCGATGGCCGAACGCCGCACTTTGCTCATCAAAGGCACCGACGGCGTCATCACCATGCCCGGCGGTTATGGCTCCATGGACGAGCATTTTGAAGCCCTCACACTCGCCCAACTCCACCAGTACCGAAAACCCGTGGGACTGCTCAACGTAAACGGTTATTACAATCCCATGCTGGCCATGCTCGACCGCATGGTAGAAAAAGGATTCCTGAAAGCCGACAACCGCGGCCTCTGCATTGATGCCGCTTCGGTAACGGAACTGATCGATCGCATGAGCGCCTACGAATACCAGGCGGTGAAAAAATGGCTTTGAGAAACCGGTCCTGATGACTTTAACCCTTTGTCTCGTTTTTCCTGCCATTTCCGGTGCAGTCGGTTAAACTTATCCTAAAATGCGGGGTATGGGAAAGCCTCGCTTTGGTTATTCAGTTTTAGGGGTAGTATTTTTGTTTATCGAACCAAAAACTATTGGTTTTTCGCCATGCGCAAAAATCTCATCATTGCCCTAATAGCCCTCCTTACCGCCTCCCTTTCGGCCCAAACGCCGGGACAAGGGACGGGTAATCTCACGCCATCCTCCCCTAAAACAACCAAAACCACACCGCAACCCCGCAGCGGAACACCGTCCAATACCACGGCGGCCAAGCCAAGCAAACTGGCGCCTGCACAGCCTGCACAGCCTGCACAGAAACAGACAAGCCCTCCCGCCGCCAGCGCGCGTTCCGGCCAAACCACCAGAACGACCTCAACAAGCCGCCAGCCCGCTACAAGCACCGGCCTGGCGCCCGCTACCCGCCCGACGAGCGCCAGCTCGAATGCAACGGCTGCCAAAACAACCACGAAACCCGCCGCCGTCAAAATGGGACGCAAAGGCCGCCCCATCCCCTCGGTGCCCGTAAAAGTCAACTGGATGACCCTGGAAGAAGCGCTGGAAAAATCCAAAACCGAAAAGCGCAAAATCTTCGTCGACGTGTACACCGACTGGTGCGGCTGGTGCCGAAGAATGGACGACAGCACCTTTGCCGATCCTTTCGTCGCCCAGTACCTCAACGATCACTACTATCCGGTCAAATTCAACGCCGAACAACAAAAAGACATCGTTTTTAAAGACAAAACCTACCACTTCCGCCGCAATGGCGCGCGAGGCACCCACGAGCTGGCCATCGAGTGGCTCAACAACCGACTGAGCTACCCGACAGTCGTATTCCTCGATGAAAATTTTAGCGTAATCCAGCCGCTGCCGGGCTTTCTGGACCCGGCCAAACTGGAAGCAATTCTCAACTACTTCGGCACCAACAGCCACTACACGACCCCTTGGGACACCTACGAGAAAAGGTTTTCAGAAGAATAACACCTCATCGACTTTTCCAATCTGCCAGAAGAGCCCGGCCCAATCACAGGGGCCGGGCTCTTTTTGTATTTTTTCAATGCTCAGGATACGACAACACACAAGTTGGGATACATTCGCCCGTTCACATATACCGGCCACTAAATTTCTGCCATGAAATACATTCTCGCCATCGATCAGGGTACTACCAGCAGCCGCGCCATCATTTTCGACCGCAAAGGCAATATTATCGCCGTGGCACAGCAGGAATTCACCCAGTTTTTTCCCCAACCCGGCTGGGTGGAGCACGATGCCGAGGAAATCTGGCAGTCCGTTCAGCAGGTCGTTCGGGAAGTATTGCGCGAAATCAATCCGGCCGACCTGGCTGCAATCGGTATCACCAACCAGCGGGAAACTACCGTGGTATGGGACAAACGCACCGGAAAACCCGTCTACAGGGCCATTGTATGGCAGAGCCGCCAGTCGATGGATATTTGTGAAGACCTGAAAAGACGCGGGCTTGAATCCGAAATACGGCAAAAAACCGGTCTGGTTGTCGATGCTTATTTCTCCGGCTCAAAAATCAAATGGATACTCGATCAGGTGCCCGGCGCCCGCCGCGACGCCGAAGCCGGCTATTTGTTGTTCGGCACCATCGACACCTGGCTGCTTTGGAACCTGACGACCGAAAAAACACACGCCACCGATTACACCAATGCCTCCCGAACGCTCCTGTTCAATATCCATCAACTCCAATGGGACGAAGGGCTGTGCAGCGCCCTGGACGTCCCCCAATCGATGCTCCCGCAGGTCATGGACAGCAGCGCCGTGTACGGTCACGCCAAAGTCGAGCTCACCGGGCGCCCCGGCATACCGGTTGCAGGCATGGCAGGCGACCAGCAGGCAGCCTTGTTCGGGCAAGCCTGTTTTGCCGAAGGCATGGCTAAAAACACCTACGGCACCGGATGTTTTATGCTGATGAATACCGGCCGGCAAGCCGTTGCTTCCAAAAACGGCCTGCTTACCACCATCGCCTGGGGTATTGGCGGACAGGTTGAATATGCCCTCGAAGGCTCCATCTTCGTCGCCGGCTCGGCTGTAAAATGGCTGCGCGATGCGCTCGAACTGGTGCGCGATGCCGCCGATACCGAAGGATATGCCAAAAGCATCGAGTCCAGCGACGGTGTATACGTCGTGCCTGCATTTGTGGGCATGGGTACCCCGTACTGGGACAGCAGTATGCGCGGCGCCATTTTCGGACTCACCAGGGGCTCGGGGAAAGCGCAGGTAATTCGCGCAACCCTCGAAAGTATTGCCTACCAGACCCGTGACGTACTGTCGGTCATGCAAAAAGACTCCGGTATCCGGCTCAAAGCCCTGCGGGTCGACGGCGGTGCGGTCAAAAATGATTTCCTGATGCAGTTTCAGGCCGATATTCTGGGCGCCAAAGTCGAACGCCCCGTCATTCAGGAGACGACGGCACTGGGCGCCGCCTATCTGGCAGGGCTGGCCGTCGGTTTTTGGAAAGACCGGACCGACATCGCCAAAAACTGGCAACTGGAACGCTCCTTCAAACCCGTGTTGAAAAAAGAAGACTCCCGCCGGCTGTACAAAGGCTGGCAATTGGCCGTAAAAGCGGCCCGAATGTTCAAACCCTGAATGCATGAGCGAGACCTCCCGATTTGAAATGTTTGCCAACCGGCTCACCAAAATGCAGCGGCATTGGGGCAAATGGGCGCGCCGGCAGAGCATCAGCTGTTACCGGGTGTACGACAACGACATTCCCGAGTTTCCGCTGGCAGTAGACGTATATGAGAGTATTCTGCACGTATCCGAATACGCACGCGACCACGGCATGGAGCCGGAAGAACACGCAGCCTGGCTTGATGGGTGCATCGAAACACTGTCGGCCGTGTTCGATATTCACCCAAATTTGATTTACCTCAAATTTCGACAGCGCCAAAAAGGACTGCGGCAATACGAGCGTTTTGCCCGCACAGGGGCCGAATACATCGTACGGGAGAATGGCCTGAAATTTATTATCAACCCCAGCGATTATCTCGATGCCGGCTTGTTTCTCGACCACCGGAATACCCGGCAAATGGTTCGGCAGGAGTCGGGCGGCAAACGCGTGCTCAACCTTTTTGCCTATACCGGCTCTTTTTCCGTGTATGCCGCGGCCGGCGGCGCCCTCGAAACCCTAACGGTCGACATGTCGAATACCTACCTGCAATGGGCCGACCGCAACCTGGCGCTCAATGGGTTGGCAAACGATCACAACCGACTACTACAGGCCGACGTGCTCAGCTGGCTGCAGCAACCCGTACAGGAAAAATGGGACCTCGTCGTACTTGATCCACCCACGTTTTCCAACAGCAAACGAATGGATGGTACCCTGGACGTCCAACGCGACCATGTCGACCTGTTACAACTGGTTTTCCGGCACATGGCCCCCGGCGGCGTGCTTTATTTTTCCACCAACTACCGCCGGTTCAAACTCGATCAGGCGGCATTCGAAGGCCTTGCATACCAGGATATCAGCAAAAAAACGGTGCCGGAAGATTTTCGCAACAAACGGATACATCAATGTTTTCGGTTTCATCCAAATCCCATTTTTACCCAGGGCTGAAGCCCTGGGCTGAAAATAGCCCCCTGGTCATTCTGATGCAGTTCGCTACATGTTTGCCGACCGATTGACAGCCCTGGGCTGAAAATGGCCCTCTGGGTATTCTGAATCTATTCGCTGCATGTTTGCCGACCGATTTTCAGCCCGCGGCTTCAGCCGCGGGTATTCGATAGCCATGCCAATTCGGCATCCCAGTCTCGCGCGCTGTGGTGTTCTTTTTGTCGTTCTATATATTTTTTAACTACCTGAACTTTCGATTCACTTACCGATGATGCCCAATAGCCAGTTTGCCAGGCAAATTTTTCTTCAAGCAAGTTTAACCTGTTGATTTCATGCGAACTTCCCCCTTTGAGGTGGCGTATGATTTCGGATAAACACTTGTCAGGTGGCAATAAGAAAAGTATGTGAATATGATCGGGCATCCCATTCACCGCTTCTACGTATGCTCCCATTTGTATGAGCTGGCGAAACAGAATTTGATGTACTTTCCCCTCTATTGTGGGAATGATTTGCGCTTCGCGATACTTCGTTCCAAAAACTACGTGAAGCCAGTTCCGAACAATTGAATGTGCCATTTTTTACCCGAATTTATAACCATCGGTTCCTTTCAGATTGCCGTTTCACCATTTCTAGCGAAAATTTATTTCAAAAAATGAAAAAAAACCTCTACATATTATCCGCTCTTTTTCTGGCTTTTTCCTGCAATATTGCCCGACAAATAAGCACTTCCGACTTTACACCGCTCAACTCGTTTTCACAGAACTGTGAAGGACCCGCGGTCGACCGAAAGGGGCAATTGTACGTGGTTAACTATCAAAAGGACGGCACGGTCGGCAGGTTTCAGCCGGACGGGAAAGCGGAGGTTTTCGTCACTTTGCCCGAAGGCAGTACGGCCAACGCCATTCGTTTCGACAGCCGTGGCGACTTGCTGCTTGCCGATTTCTCCGGCCATAATATCCTGAAAATCAATCCCGAAACAAGAGCCGTCAGTACGTTTTGCCACGATATACGCTTCAACCAACCCAATGATATTTGCATCAACCGGCAGGACGTGATTTTTGCCTCCGACCCCAATTGGTCGAACAATACCGGGCAGCTGTGGCGGATCGACAAAAACGGCAAAGCAACGCTGCTGGAGTCAGGCATGGGCACCACCAACGGCATCGAACTCAGTCCGGATGAAAAAACGCTGTACGTCAACGAGTCGATTCAGCGCAATGTGTGGGCCTATTCCGTAAGCCCCGACGGGCAGGTAAGCAACAAACGTCTGTTCTTTCACTTCGACGACCATGGACTCGACGGTATGAAATGCGATCGCCGGGGTAATTTGTACGTTACCCGCTGGGGAGGCGGCAAAATCGACGTGCTTTCGCCCGACGGCAAATTGATCAAAAGTATCTCCACACAAGGCAAACAAGTCAGCAACCTCGCCTTCGGTGGCCCCGACGGGCGCACCGTATACGTCACCCTGCAAGACCGCAAATGCGTGGAAACCTTCCGAAATTAATGTGCTAATTTTTTAATGTGCTAATGTGCTAATGGGCGGTTGTGGACTTTTGGGGGAGACCAACTGCTTATCATTTGTCTTGGAAAAATAGCAGTTGGCATTGCCATTAGCACATTATCACATTAAAAAATTAGCACATTAAAACAATCCCACAATCTTGCCCTCCTCGTCGATATCGATTTTTTCGGCGGATGGTACTTTGGGCAGGCCCGGCATGGTCATAATGTCGCCACAGACCATGACAATAAATTCGGCGCCGGCCGACAGCCGTACTTCGCGGATATTGACGACATGGTTGGATGGCGCGCCCCGCAGTTTGGGATCGGTTGAGAAGGAATATTGCGTTTTGGCGACGCAAACCGGATAGTGACCGTAGCCTTCTTCCTGTAATTTTTTGATGCGATTGCGGACGTCTGTATCGGCTGTGATATCGGAGGCGCCATAAATTTTCGTAGCGATCGCTTTCATTTTGTCCCACAGCGTTTGGTCGTCGTTGTAGACAAACGTGGGCGCGGGCGTCTCCTGTTCCGTGATATTCACAACGGCGCGCGCCAGGTCTTCGGCGCCCTTTCCACCTTCAGCCCAATGGCGCGATACGACCAGCGGAACGCCGTAGGGTGCGAGTTTGTCGCGCAGCAGGGCGATTTCCGCATCCGTATCGAAGGTAAAATGGTTGACTGCCACAACGCAGGGCAGGCCATAATGCTGCCGGATGTTGTTGACGTGGCGTTCGAGGTTGGCAAAACCTTTTTCCAGGGCAGGGAGGTTTTCCTGGTTCAATTCTTTCAAATCCACGCCGCCGTGGTACTTCAGAGCGCGCAGTGTGGCCACAATGACCACTGCGCTGGGTCGGAGACCCGATTTACGGCATTTGATATCGATGAATTTTTCTGCGCCCAAATCCGCGCCGAAGCCCGCTTCCGTAACCACGTAGTCGGCCAGTTTCAGGGCATTTTTAGTGGCAATAACGGTGTTGCAACCGTGGGCGATATTGGCGAAAGGGCCGCCGTGGATGAAGGCCGGCGTATGCTCAAGCGTCTGAACCAGGTTGGGTTTCAGGGCGTCTTTGAGCAAAACCGCCATGGCGCCGTGGGCTTTGAGGTCGCGGGCATGAACGGGTTTCCGGTCGGTCGTATAGCCGATCACGATGTTGCCCAAACGTTCTTTCAGGTCGGTCAGTGAAGTGGAGAGGCAAAAAATAGCCATTACTTCCGAGGCGACCACGATGTCGAAACCGTTTTCGCGGGGGTAGCCATTGCTGATGCCGCCCAGGCCCACCACGATGTCGCGCAGGGCGCGGTCGTTCATATCCACTACGCGTTTCCAGGTCACACGCCGGACGTCGATGCCCAGTTCATTGCCCTGATGAATATGGTTGTCGATCAGGGCCGCCAGCAGGTTGTTGGCGAGCGCGATGGCGTTGAAGTCGCCGGTGAAATGCAGGTTGATATCTTCCATCGGCACTACTTGCGCGTAGCCTCCGCCGGCCGCGCCGCCTTTCATGCCGAAAACTGGGCCCAGACTGGGTTCCCGCAGACAGATCATGGCTTTTTTTCCGATGCGGCTGAGCCCGTCGCCCAGGCCTACGGAAGTGGTCGTTTTGCCTTCGCCGGCCGGGGTAGGACTGATAGCCGTAACCAAAATGAGTTTACTGCCGGCGCGTTCGGGCAGTTTGGACAGGTATTCGAGCGCGACTTTGGCTTTGTAATGCCCAAAGGGCTCCAGTACTTCATCGGGAATGCCGAGTTGTTCGGCAGCCAGGGGAATGATTTTCCGAAGTTCGGCTTGTTGTGCGATTTCGATGTCGGTTAGCATTGGTAAGAGCGTTTGGTATGTACTTGCATTCTACATTCTATTCGGCATTTCGATGCCCAGCAGCCCCATTGCCGTTTTCAAAACCTGTCCGGTCATGCGACTCAGTTGCAGACGGAAAGCACGGGTTTGCGGGGTATCGGCATTGAAGATGGACAGGTCGTGCCAGAAGCGGTGATAACTTTTGGCGAGGCTGTAACAAAAGTTGGCAATATGGGAAGGGTCGTAATCGGCAGCAGCCTGCGCAACCACTGCCGGGTATTCGTGCAGGATTTTCAACAATTCTTTTTCCTGCGGCTGATAGTCGGCATATTCTACCCAACTACTCAGGTCAATTTGTTCTTTTTCAATACGTTGCATCAAACCGTTGATACGCACGTAAGAATACTGGATATACGGCCCCGTTTGCCCCTGCAGGTCCACAGATTCTTCCGGATTGAAGGTCATTTTTTTCTTGGGATTGACCTTGATCATAAAAAACTTCAGGGCGCCAAGACCAATTTGCGCGTACAATTTGTCTTGTTCTTCGGCCGGGAAGTTGCTGACGTCTCCTCTTTCCGACGCTTGCTGACGCGAGAGTGTAATCACCTCGTCGATCAGTTCATCGGCATCCACGACCGTGCCTTCGCTGGTTTTCATACGGCCGGCCGGCAGTTCGACAAGGCCGTAGGAAAGGTGAAACAAACCGTCGGCGTAGGGCTCGCCCAGACGTTTGAGCACTTCAAAAAGCACCGTGAAGTGGTAGTTTTGTTCGTCGGCAACCACATAAACCACGCGGTCGCAGCCAAATTCCTGGTACCGCATCCGCGCGGTCCCAAGATCCTGGGTTATGTAAACGGAGGTGCCGTCGGAGCGGAGCACCAGTTTGTGATCCTGGCCGATATCGGTCAGATCGACCCAGACAGATCCGTCGTCTTTGCGGTAAAAAACGCCTTTGGCAAGCCCTTCATCGACAATTTCCTTGCCCAGCAGGTAAGTATTGCTTTCGAAGTACAACTTGTCGAACGAAACGCCCAGCGCATCGTAGGTTTGGTCGAATCCGGCGTATACCCAGCTGTTCATCTGCTGCCAAAGCGCCACCGTTTCGGGGTCGCCGGCTTCCCATTTTCTCAGCATGTCGCGCACCTCGGCGCCCAGCCGGGAGTAAGTATTAAACCATTGATTTTTAAAGTCTTTAAAAAACTCCTTGTCTGTCTGGTTCGGCTTTTTGCGACTTTCCAGAATAGCCTGGGCATCGGCAGTTTGTTGCCAGGCAGCATACTCTTCTTTGCTTTTTTGTTCAAAAAGCACGTAAAAATCGCCCACCAGGTGATCGCCTTTCACACCGGAGTTGTCGGGCGTTTTGCCTTCGCCGAAATGCAGCCAGGAGTACATGCTTTTGCAAATAGCGACGCCGCGATCGTTGATCACCTGCACACGTACCACATCGTGCCCGGCGGCTTCCAGAATACGGCTGCACGACCAGCCCAGCAGGATATTGCGCACGTGACCCAGGTGCAGGGGTTTATTGGTGTTGGGGGATGAATATTCCACCATCACTTTATGGCCGGAACGCGGCTGGCGGCCGAAATCGGGGTTGGCCAGGGCGTCATCCAAAAACTTTTGCCAGTAAGCCGCGCCAAGTTCGAGGTTGAGAAAACCTTTGATGACGTTGAAGTCGCTGACTTCGGCTACTTCACGGGTCAGAAATTCACCCAGTTCCGTCCCGGTGAGTTCGGGCGATTTTTTGGATAATTTGACAAAGGGGAATACCACCACGGTATAATCGCCGGTAAAATCGCCCGGCGTGGGGCTCACGGAGATTTTCGCCGTGTCGGCTTTTTCGCCGTAAAGTTGTTCAACTGCCTGACTTACAGCATTCTGGAGCAAGGATACGATATTCATATTCGGTCGACAGACTGGTTTGAATTGTTGATTAGCAACCCAACCGGTCTTGATTTAGTTCGAAAGCGGCGCAAAAGTACAACCCGCGCCGGGAGGCCGGACACGGGTTGTGGATGCAATGTTGAAAAAAATCTTCTGACAGGCGAATTACCGGAGCAAATTCGTGCTGCCTTTCAATGTTTCGCGGGTTTTGTCGAAGTATTCCACCTCCAGGGTCCAGACGTATACACCGGGATCGACCGGGTTGCCCCGGAAGTTGCCGTCCCAGCCGGTTGTGTAGTCATTTACCTGAAAATCAGTGGCTTCGTACACCAGTTCGCCCCAGCGGTCGTACACCCGGAAGCTCAGTACCCGGGCCGATTTCTGGCCGTGAACGAACAGGATGTCGTTTTCAAAGTCGCCGTTGGGGGTAAAACCGGTCGGGACAAAAATTCTTCTGGGTTTCTCGACAATTACCGTAATCCGGTCTTCCGCCTCGCAACCGAGTGAATCCACCACTTGCAGGGTGAAACTCTTGGAATACAGCAAGGTATCGACAAAAGGATCGGGGCAGTCGAGGCAACTGAGCCAGGCGCTGTCGATCGGGTTCCAGGCATAGACCACAGGTTCCAGGGCATTGGCCACCTGCGCAAAAAGTTGGGTGGCTTCGCCGAGGTTGATGGTGATGTCGGGACCGAGATCGAGGTCGACCGGATCGAGTTGTTCGATTTCAACGGCGGGCAATTCGGCCGTACAACCGTTGGCATCGAGTACATGCGGTACGTAAATGCCGGCTTTCAGGGCAATTTGCACGGAAGAGCCGTTCCAGGGTTTGTTGTCGAGCGCGTAGCGGTATGGCGGAGTGCCGCCGGCGGCATCGATGAAGATGCGGCCGTTTTGTTCTCCAAAACACACCACGTCGCGTTTAGTCGTAATGCCGCCGAGCAAGCTGTCGGGTTGTTTTACCTCCACGGAATCAAGGAGTTGGCAACCGTTTTTATCCGTCAGCAGCAATTGAACAAAGCCGGCAGGAAGGTTGGAAGCCGCGGCGGTTTGCTGGCCATTTTCCCATTGATAGGTATAGGGTGTGACGCCGCCGGTGACAGATGAACTGACCGAACCGGTGCTTTCGCCAAAACATTTGACTGCTTCAGGCTGGAAGCTTACATCGAGCACGGGAGGTTGTGTAATCGTCACCTGGGCGCCGGCGGTACAGCCATTAAGGTCGGTAATAGTGACGCGGTAGGTGCCGGCCGGCAGGTTTTCGGCGCGTTGGGTGTTTTGTGTCGGGCTGCTGTTCCAGAAGTAGGTATAGGGCCCGATGCCACCCAGGATTTGCGCCACGGCCCAGCCGTTGCGGTCGCCGTTACAACGCACGCTGGACGAAGAGTCGATCTGCGCAGAAAGTGCGGGCGGGTTACCCACCTCGATGGTGCTGCTGGCGGTACAACCGATCGGATCGACGGCAGTGACAGTATAAGTTTGTTCAGCGTTCAGATTGCTGGCAACCGGCCCGTTTTGCGCCGGACTGGTGTTCCAGGTAAAGACAAATTCATTCAGGTTGGCCGCATCAGCGCCGTAGTAAATGGCGGTGACTTCGCCCGAGCCATCCTGGCCATCGTGGCAAAGCGGGTCGTTGGCGTCTGCCCAAATATTCAGTTCCTGCTTTTGGAAGATAAAAGTGGAATCCGTTTTGGAGCAGTTGTTGGCGTCCGTGACGGTCACGCTGTACTGGTTGGAAGCCAGATTGAGGGCTGTCGGGCCGTTGTGACCGTTGCTCCATGCATATTGATAAGGCAGCGAGCCCCCCTGAGCCAAAACGGTTGCGACGCCATTGGTGGCCCCGAAGCAGATGGTATCCGAGATGGCAGGCAATGCGATGGTAATACCTTCGGTCGGTTGTGTGAGTTCGGTGGTCTGAACGGTAGTGCAGTTGTTGGCATCGGTCACGGTGACGCTGTACTGGCCGGCCAGCAAATTATTCAACGAAGTTTCAACGGAGGTAAATGAATTGGGTCCGGCCCATGCAACGGAATACGATCCGCTACCGCCATTGATACTGACCGACAAAGCGCCGTCGTTGCCTTCAAAACAACGCACATTTTGCTGCGACAAAATTGCAGTCAGCGCCGGCGGTTCGTTGATGGTTTGTGCGATTGTAGCCGTGCAGTTGTTGGCATCAGTCAGGGTGAGGATGTAAATCCCGGCTGTTTTACCGGTGATATCTTCCGTTGTCTCGCCCGAATCCCAGTCGAAACTCAATGGCGGCGTACCGCCCTGGATGGTCACGTCGACCGATCCGGTCGGGCTGTTGAAACAGTCGGCGTCGGTGGCTGCTGCACTCAGGGCAATTGCCTCCGGCTGCCCGACAGTCGCCGTGGCCGTGACAGTACAGTTTTGCGCATCCGTAACGGTGACGGTGTAGGTCCCTGCCACCAGGTTTTGGGCAGTAGCGCCGGTTTGCGCGTTGCTCCAGAGATATGTGTAGCCTGAAGTGCCGCCTGCCGGTACGGCAGCAACCGTGCCGGAAGCCGCGCCATAGCAATCGGCATCGGCAGGCGTGACGCTGAGCGTAAGCACGTCGGGGGCATCGATGGTCACCACATCGGTGGCGGTGCACAAATTGGCATCCGTTACGGTAACGGTATAGACTTGGGCAGTGAGGCTGTTGATCGACTGCGTTTGCTGGCCGCTGCTCCACTGGTACGAATAAGCGCCGAAACCGCCGCCGGGGGTTACCGTTGCCGAACCATTGGAGCCACCGCCACAGGTCACATCGGTCGAAGTGGCATCGGCGGTCAACAGATTGGGTTCGGTGACGAAAATGACGGTCGTTTTTTTGCAGTTGTTATTGTCAGTTACCGTCACGGTGAATGAACCGGCTGGCAAATTGGGCGCCGAGGGGCCGTTCTGGCCACTGCTCCAGACGAAACTGTAAGGCTGCGCCCCACCGACAGCCGAGGCCGTGCCCGAGCCTGTAGAGTCACCAAAACACTTGACATTCACGGCATTGGCACTCAGTTGAATATCGGTCGGCTGCGTGACCGTGGCGCTGGCCGTGGCCGTGCAGTTGTTGGCATCCGTTACCGTCACAATATACGATCCGGCAATGAGGTTCTGCGCGTTGGGCGTGGCTTGCATATTGCTCCACAGGTAGTTGTAACCGCTCGTGCCGCCATTCACGGTCGTTGTAATGGAGCCGTTGTCGCCACCGAAACAGGATACTTGTTGTGCCACGGTTGGCGTCACTGTCATTTGAGGGGGAGTAGGCACCGTGAACGGTATTTGCGCTTCGCATCCGCCACCGTCTTTTACCGCGGCAATGTAGTTGCCAGCGGCAAGGCCCTGAAAATCACCGGTACTGTTCGTCTGGCTGGCAACGGTGTAAGAATAAGGCGGGTTTACGCCATCGGGTGTCAGGATAACCGCGCCGTTAGTACCGCCAAAACAACTCACACCGGTGACGGCCGCATTTACAACAGGTACTTCGCAGTTGGTGCAGGAGCCCGTGCCGATATTAGCCGGGCAGAGGAAGGTACCGATGGCGCGCACTTCGATGTTAACCGTGGTATTGGGTACCAGACCCGTCACATCGTGCGAGGTAGCGCCGCTGGCGGGCACCCAACCTGTGCCATTGATGTTCACCTCGTAACCATTAGCGCCGGCCACCGGATTCCAGGAGAAAGAAATACTGTTGCTGGTCACGCCGCTGCATGCAACCAGCGGCGCTTCCAGCGCCAGTTGCACGTCGATCGTGACCGAATCTTCCACCATGCAACCATATGAGTCGGTTGCATAAAGGTGATACGTAGTGGTTTGGGTGGGCGTGGCGTTGGTTAAAGGACAAGTGGGGCAATCCAGTCCAGCGATAGGCGCCCATTGATAATTGACTTTGTAAGAAGGCTCGAACGTAATCGTCCAGTCGCGCAACCAACCCACAAAGCCGTTGGCATCGTCGACTACCTGGAGGCGCCAGGTGCCGTTGGAGGGATAATCGCCGTCCCAAAGGTCGGTCCATGGCCCCTCCGGCAACCAGTCGCCGGTAAATGGCGCAGCCGCGGCCGGTGCAAAGGGGCCGGGCGAGCTAATAACGGTCGTCGCCGTAGGTGTAAAACACGTGTTCGTGTAATTATCTCCGTTCGCGCCGTTGTCGGTAGTCAGTTCGAGAAACTGCCCGCCGGGCGTGATGAGGTACAAATCGAGGTCGTCGACCCAAACGTGTGTCAGATTGACGCACACCGACTTGATGACACCCTCGCCGAGCAGAACGGGCTGCACGCCAAACACGTTAATATCGGAGAAAAATGCCTGATTGGCAGGGAAAATCTGGATGTCGGTCGTATTGGTAAATGTGGGCGGATCGGGCAGTTGGATCGCCAACGTACCGTCCAGTTCGAGCGGAGCGCCGCCGGTGCAGATGCTGGTATCGCTGCGCAGTGTCGGCGAAACAAGACCGTTTTCGCGCAGGTAAATGTAGATCGTATCTCGGTTGCAGGGGTCGCGCTGCACGTCGATGGCGATGAATTCGGGGCCCTCTGCCGTGTTGTCTTCAAACGCGATGATCGGAATATTCACCTGGCTTTGACCCGCGAGAATGCTCAGATTGGTCGGTACGGCCTGATAGTCCACACCATTGGTTGCGCTGCCCCAGATATTGTAATCGATGGGAAAATCCGTCAAGACCTCGGTGGGCAAGGCAAAAGTGATTACCCCTTGGGAGCAGCCTTCGGTAATGGTTCCGTCCTGGCTCACCGTGGCGACTTCGACTTTCAGCGAACCGGTACCAAAACTTTTGGCTTCGAGGAATACGCCGGAGTCGAACACCTCGTCGGCCGCATCGGCGATGGCCAGTTTGATGGTGTATTCCTGGCAGGGTACGACGATGGCCTCGGCGATAAAAATATCGGTGAAGCCGTCGTAACTCGGTTGCAGGTTGGTGCCGTTGTTGTTGTTGTAAAATTGTTCGTTGAAGGGTCCGCAACCATAAATCGGGTTGGCCGGGTGGATGTTGTTGATCGTCACCGGCAAGGTCGTATTGGGCACCCTGGCGATATTATAGGCTACATAAGGGTTGCCCGGATCGTCCGGATTAGGTCCGGTGATAAAGAAGCCGAACACGTCGTTGAAGGGACTGCAGGCGTATTCCGGGTATTCCTCCGATCCGAACACGTATCGGAAACGCAGGGTGTCGGCCGTCGGGATAAACGTAATTTCATACACGGCAACGTCCTGAATACCGGCCGTTGTCTGGTCGGCCAGGTCGGGATCGGAAATATTGCCGCCGTTGTTGCTGGAGGCAAAATCGCCCCCAACTTCGTCGCAACCGATGTTGGCGCCCTGGGTGGCCGCCCGGCCGGAGGTCATGACAATGCCCCGTTCGATACCGATACTCTGGGTGCCGCCTGTAAAATAGCCGACAGCCAGCGGATCGCCGTTGTAAATAATAGCGGTAACCTCTACCCCATCGCCCAAAAAGATATTGGAAATCAGGTTTTCAGGGGTGAACGGAGGAGTGTTGCCGCCCGTCACCTGTAAAAACTGAGCCTGGGTGACAGGAAGGGCGATGAACAGGAAGAAGGCAAAAAACAGCAGTTTTTGCAGCGAATTGGGTAATGAGCAATTCATCCGGGTAGTATGTTAAGTGTGTTGAGTCCAGGCTAAAAAATGCCGGTGTGTTTTCATGATAAAAGCACGGGATGGCTTTGCTCCGGGAGGAGAGATTAAAAAAATAGGCTTAATCCTAAAGACACCGAATGTTCTTTTTCGGACGCCGAAAAGTAGTAGTTTTTGTGTAAATCCGTTCTGCGGGTAGCGGATCAAAATTGCGGTAAAGAGTCAATCAAAGCCGCAAACGATGCTCACTGTGTCGTCCTTGGACAAAAAACACCGCAAATAATCGCGTCGCCGTCCTGAAAAATTAGCCATTAATCTAAATTTCAGATACCTCCGTGCGTATCTGCATTCCTTTGTCACTACAAACATTGCAAATCATTCCGATCATTTTTCGGCCCCTGGCCCCAACCGCTTTTCGTACTTAACCTAGGGTTATGAACCAGTTTTTCAAGTTTTTATTCGCCTCCTGCCTGGGCACCGCTTTGGCGCTCGTCCTCTTGTTCTTTCTCGGCATAGGCCTCATCAGTAGCCTGGCGGGCAGCGCCTCGCAACAAGAGAAAGTAAATATTAAACCCAATTCCGTGCTGGAATTGAAGTTCACCAACCCCATCCCCGAAAAAACCAATAACCTGCCCATGGACCCCTTCGCCATCGAGCAGGACGACGTTTTGGGCCTTACCGATATGGTTGCCGCCATCGAACGCGCCAAAACCGACCCCGACATCAAGGGGATTTATATCAATGCCACTTACCTCAATGCGGGCAAAGCCACCTCTTCCGTGCTGCGCGACGCATTGGCCGACTTTAAAACATCCGGCAAATTCGTAGTCTCCTACGCCAATTATTACACCCAAAACGCCTACTACATCGCTTCCGTCTCCGACAGTATCCTGCTCAACCCGGTCGGCATGGTCGATTTCAGGGGCCTGGCCAGCACGATCATGTTCTACAAAGGCATGCTCGACAAACTGGATATCGAGATGAAAATTTTCTACGCCGGCAAGTTCAAAAGCGCCACCGAACCATTCCGTCTCGACAAAATGAGCGACGAAAACCGCATGCAGGTGCGGGAGTACCTGAGCGGTTTGTACGACGTATTTATCCGCGACATCGCCGCCGGACGCAATATCCCTGAAAACGAGCTGCGCCGCCTGGCCGACCAGTATGCCGGGCGCGAAGCCAAAACTGCGTTGGAAAACCGGCTGGTGGACCGCATTGCCTACGAAGACGAGGCTTTCGACCTGATGAAAAACAAAATCGGGCTCGATAAAAAAGAAAAACTCTACCGGGTCAGCGTAGAAGATTACGCTGCTGCAAGGGGTAAAAAGACCAATTTTACCGTGAAAGACAAAATCGCCGTCGTGTATGCCGAAGGTACCATTTCCGACGGTACGGAAGGCGACCCCGGCGACGTGTACGACGGCAAATACGTCAAAATCCTGCGCAAACTCCGTCAGGACGACAACGTCAAAGCCATCGTCCTGCGCGTCAACTCGCCCGGCGGCAGCGTGCTGGCCAGCGAAAACATCCTGCGCGAAATCCAGCTCTGCCGTCAGGCCGGCAAACCCGTCGTGGTCAGTATGGGCGACGTGGCGGCCTCCGGCGGTTATTACATCGCCTGCCAGGCCGACAGCATCTTCGCCGAGCCCAATACCATCACCGGCTCCATCGGCGTATTCGGCATCGTGCCCAATCTCCAGAAAACCATGAAAGAAAACCTGGGCATCACGATGGATACCGTGCGAACCGGCCGCTATTCGGCTTTCGGCACGCCGTTTATCCAGTTCTCCCCAGAAGAAGAACAGATGATCCAAAACAGTATCGACCAGATTTATGAAGATTTCCTGCAAAAAGTGGCCACCGGCCGCCACATGACCCGCGACCAGGTGCATGAAATCGCCCAGGGACGCGTCTGGACCGGTACCCGCGCCCTCGAAATCGGGCTTGTCGACGGGCTGGGCGGCCTCGACCGGGCCATGGCCTCAGCAGCCAAACTGGCTAATCTGGACAAATACCGCACCGTCGAATACCCGCGTACCTCGAAAGGATTCGAGCAATTCGTCGAACAACTGACCAAAAAAGACAACGACGACGAAGGCGTGAAAGGCTGGGTGGTGCGCCGCGAACTGGGCGAGATGTACCCGGTGTATAAAACCCTGCGCGATTTCCGCAAAAACCAGGGTGTGCAGGCCCGATTGCCCTACGATCTGGTCATTTATTGACCCCCTCTGAATTAGAATATTTCACGCAAAAACGCCGGGCGCGCAAAAGGTGGTGATCCTTTTGCGCGCCCGGCGTTTTTGCGTGAAACAATATGCCCTCAGGATCAAACCTGCATTAGCAGCGTTGTCGCTACGCTTTTTTTCTTTTAAACGACCAGGTAATCCACACTCTGGCGGCCTCCGTCCCGTCGGGCAAACACCCCGTAGACGTCGCCCGGTACGTCTGCGCTTCGCCACTTTCCACCGCTTTGCGGATACAGGCTTCCAGGGCATCGCCCTCTTGGCAGGTAAACAGAAGCGTGCTGTCGGCTTTTTTATAAAATTCCGCTTCGATGTTGACCACCAGCATGGAAACGGGCGGCATATCTTGAAGAATAGCCAAAGCCAGAATACCCGTCGACAACTCGCCAGCCGCGCATTGTGCGGCGAAATAGGTGGATCGGAAAGGGTTCTGAGAACGCCAGCCGAAGGGAAGCCTTGCCACCGCTTTCTCGTAGGTGCAAAACTGCAATCGAATACCCATGAACCATGCCGCCGGCAGTTTCCAGAACAGAAAAAGCCGGAATCGCCATGGAGAATTGACCAGCCGTAAAAATTTATCCTTGCTCATAAGACGCTTACAAGATGCTACCGTGTGGAACCGGACGGGCAAATGTATTGTTTACCAAACCGTTAATTTTGTATTCAACATAAAAACACGGCATTTTTCGGGTATATCTTTGTTTTATCAAACCATAACACCACTACCCTCCCGATTCGGCAAATTTTCACTCATAAATAAACCAACATCAGACTCATGGAGTGGAGAAGGCTCAACGGACAACGTATTTCCCAGCCGCTTTTAGAGGCGGTGGAAGAAACCATCCGGCGTGAAAAAGCCGCCGGCTTCCGGCTGAAAGTGTGTATCGGCACCGATTCGCAAGTCATCGGTGAAGAGGTGCATTTTGCCACGGTCATTGTTTTTCTGCGCGAAAAACGCGGCGGTTTCATGTTCATTTCCAATGAAAAGAACAACCGCCGGATGACGCTGCGCGAACGTATGATCCTCGAAGTCGGGCGCTCGGTAGAGGTGGCTTACGCGCTGTGTCATTTACTCGACGAACACGACGTGGCGCTCGAAGTACACGCCGACATCAATACCGATCCGGCATTCGAAAGCAACACGGCGCTGAAAGAAGCCATGGGCTATATCCTGAGCATGGGCTTCGTGTTCAAGGCAAAACCCGATGCCTTTGCCTCCTCGTCGTGTGCCGATAAAGTGATCTGAGCGGCACTGCACACGGCTTTTACATTCGATCAAACTCTTGTGCATCATAAGGGGCGGCTTGTTGCCGCCCCTTTTTTTATATGGTTTACGGTATTTGGACGAATCCGGACAAACCTTTATCGAATCTCGATTGTCTTAGCGCCGGACTTGCTCATTTTTGCGATCGAATTTTCCGACCCATATTTTTTCATTCAACCATACGGTTATGCCAAGGCTACTGACCACTTGTCTTTTTCTCATCAGCGGCTTTTTTGCCGCCCAGGCACAGAACATCAAGTTCGTGGAATACGAATTACCCAACGGACTGAAAGTGCTGCTGCACGAAGACCATTCTACCCCTATCGTGGCCGTTTCGGTCATGTACCATGTGGGTTCCAAAAATGAAAAACCCGATCGTACCGGCTTCGCGCACTTCTTCGAACACTTGCTTTTTGAAGGCTCGGAGAACATTCAGCGCGGCGAATTCGACGACCACATCAACAAGGCCGGTGGCGCCAACAACGCCAACACCTGGTACGACCGCACCTATTATTACGAAATACTGCCCAGCAACCAACTCGCCCTGGGCCTTTGGCTCGAAAGCGAACGCATGCTGCACGCCAAGGTAGAAAACGAAGGGATCGAAACCCAGCGCCAGGTGGTCAAGGAAGAACGCCGGCTGCGCATCGACAACCAGCCCTACGGCCGCCTGCTCGAAGAAGCCATGATGCGCGCTTACAAGGTTCACCCTTACCAGCACTCTGTTATCGGCTCGATGGAGCACCTCGATGCGGCACAGGAGCAGGATTACGTCGATTTTTACCACGACTTTTATCGCCCCGACAACGCGATCCTTTCCATCGCCGGCGATATCGACATCGAACAAACCAAGGCGCTGATCGACGTTTACTTCAAAGGTATTCCGCGCGGCAAAGGAGAGATTTTCCGCCCCAACATCGTGGAACCGCCCCTGGGCGGCGAAGTACGCGATACAGTATTCGACAATGTGCAATTGCCCGCTGTCGTATTTACTTACCGCACCCCGGCACAAGGCACCAAAGACTACTATGCCGTCAACATGCTCGCCCAATTGCTCAGCCAGGGCGAGAGCAGCCGCATGCAAAAGATTATCGTCAACGAGCAGCAAAAAGCCCTCTTTGCAGGCGCTTTCCCGCTCAATCTGGAAGACCCCGGGGTCAATATCATGTTCGGCATCGCCAATATGGGCGTCGAACCGGCCGATCTGGAACAATCCATGAATGCTGTGCTGGCCGACGTACAAACGAATCTCATCCCGGAAAAAGAGTTTCAAAAACTGCAAAACCAGATCGAGAACGACTTTATCAATGCCAATACCTCGGTGGCCGGCATCGCTGAAAACCTGGCCAATTACGAAATGTACTTTGGCGACGCCAACCTCGTCAATACCGAAATGGAGCGCTACCGGAAAGTTACCCGCGAAGACTTACGCCGCGTAGCCAACCAGTATTTCACCAAAGACAATCGCGTGGTGCTGTACTGGCTACCCAAAACCGATCAGCCCTGATTGCCGGCGTATTGCCGCTAAACACTTTATTATCTGAATATTACCATCCTTTATATGAAAAAATTACTCTTTCTGACCATAGCCCTGGCGCTTGGCGTACTCGCTTGTACGCCCAAGGCCGGTGAAAAAACCACTGCCTCGGTCGGCAAAGCACCGACTATCCCCATGCCCACGGGCAACGTTCGCGCCAAGGCGCCGCAAGCCGGTCCGGCTCCCAAAATCCAGATCGGCAAAGCCGAAACCTTTACCCTCGAAAATGGCCTGACGGTGATCGTGGTGGAAAACCACAAACTCCCCCGCGTATCCTATCGCCTCTTTGTCGACTACGATCCGGTACTTGAAAAAGACGCGGCCGGCTATTCGTCCCTGGCCGGTGAAATGCTCACCAAAGGCACCAAAACACGCAGTAAAATCCAGATCGACGAAGAAGTCGACTTTATGGGCGCCTCGCTGGGCGCCGATCAGAACGGTTTGTCGGGCCGCTGCCTGTCCAAACATTCCGATAAACTGCTGGCTATCATGTCCGACGTGCTGCTCAACCCCAGTTTCCCGGCCGAGGAATTTGACAAAGTCAAAACCCGGACGGAAAGCGGCCTGGCTTCCAGCAAAGACGACCCGGACGCCATCTCCGAAAACGTCGCCTCGGTATTGCGCAACAGCCGCAACCACCCCTACGGCGAAGTGATGACCGAAGAGACACTTCAAAAAATCACCCTCGATCAGGTAAAAGGGCACTATGGAACTTATTTCAAACCCAACATTTCCTACCTGATCATTGTAGGCGACATTACCAAGGCCAAAGCGGAACAGCAGGCGAAAAAATACTTCGGCGGCTGGGCCAAAGGCGAAGTTCCCACCCACAAATATCCCGTACCCCGCGCCCCGGAAACTGCCCAGGTGGCTTTTGTCCACAAACCCGGCGCCGTACAATCAGCCATCAAGATCACCTACCCGGTCGAACTTCAACCGGGTACCGACGATGTGATTCGCGCCCGGGTGATGAATACCATCCTCGGCGGCGGCGTTTATTTCAACAACCGCGTCAACGACAACCTGCGCGAAGGCCACGGCTGGACCTACGGCGCCGGCACCAGCCTCTCCCCGAACGAGCTCGTGGGCTCTTTCGAAGCCGGCGCCAGCGTTCGCAACTCCGTCACCGATAGCGCCGTGATCGAATTTATGAAAGAGATCGAACGTATGCGCACCGAAAAAGTGTCGAACGATGAACTTCAGGTGGTGAAAAACGTGATGACCGGCCAATTTTCCCGCAGCCTCGAAGAACCGGGTACCGTTGCAGATTTCGCCCTCGCAACCGCCCGTTTCAAACTGCCGGCCGACTACTACGAACGCTACCTCGAAGTGCTCAATGCCGTGACGCCCGAAGAGGTGCTGCTTATGGCTAAAAAATACCTGCGCCCCGACAAGGCCTATATCCTCGTCGTTGGCAACAAAGACGAAGTAGCCGATCGCCTGAAACAATTCTCTCCGGAGAAAAAAGTCAATTTTTACGACACTTACGGCTACCCGGTCAAGGAAACCAGCCCGGTACCCGCCGGCGTAACGGCCCAGTCGGTGATCGAAAACTACATCAATGCCATCGGCGGAAACGCCAAAATAAACGCCCTGAAAGATGCTCAGACCACGGCTGTTATGAAAGGCCGCGGCCCCGAGTTCGTGATCAAAACCTTCCAGAAAGGCGGTGAAAAATTCGCCATGGAAATGACCATGAACGGCCAGCCGATTTCCAAACAGGTGTACGACGGAAAAGGAGGCATCGAATACGGCATGGGCGGCGCTACCCGCAATATCGAAGGCTCCGAACTGACCGACATGAAGGAGCAGGCGGCATTTTGCAAAGAAGCCACTTATGTCTCCGCCGGTTACAAACTCGACCTGAAAGGCATGGAGGAAGTCAACGGCAGCAATGCCTTTGTCGTTGAAGTGACCCGCCCCGACGGCGAAAAAACCACCGAATACTACGATGCCAAAACCAGCCTCAAAGTACGAGAGGTACGTGTGGAAGTCGGTCCCGACGGCCAGTCGACGACCGTCACCTCCGATTTCAGCGACTACAAAGAGGTCGGCGGCGTCCTGTTCCCGCACACGATGATCCTCGGCGGTATTTTCCCCGTGCCGATGAAAGCCAGTGTGACCGAATTGAAGGTCAATGCCGGCCTCGACGATAAAATGTTCGAGGTGAAATAAAGCCCGGGGGTAGCCCCGCTGCTTAAAGAAACTTTATTTTTGCGCACCCGGTCGATATTCGACCGGGTGTTTTTATTTGACATTCAACTAAATACAACATTGCCATGCTGCAATTTATTTTTCTTCAAGCCCCTGCCGGCGGCGCTGCCTGGATGAACATGCTGTTCCCGCTGTTGATCATCGTGGTGTTCTATTTCTTCCTGATTCGCCCGCAGGTCAAGCGTCAGCGCGATCAACAAAAATTCATCGAGAACCTCCGGGAAGGTATGGAAGTACTGACCCAGGCGGGCATCGTCGGCCGTATTACCAAGATCGACGGCAATCTCGTTCGCCTGATGGTGGATGAAAAAACCTTCATCCGGGTGGTGAAACAATCGATCACCGGCGAATACAACGGCTAAACCGGCGTTGCAAAAGAGGCTGTCTCTCAAAGACGGCCTCTTTTAAAACAACAAAGGCGAATTCCCCAAAAACCACTGCCACACGACCGCCACAACCGACATGGTGGGGTACAAAAAGCGCCGTACAAACCATTTGACATTTTTACGGGGCAAAGAGTAGCCCATACGTTCCAGCAGGTACGAATAGAACGTGGCGTGATCCTCTTCTTCCAGCGCATGCTCGCGATTGAGCAGACAGCGGCCGAAAATGGCAAACTGAAGCATCACGGCGGCGTAGGCCGGTATCAGTATTTGCCAACTGAATAAAAACGGTGCGACCCAGGCCAGCAGGGTGACGAAAAGGTGCGACCAAAAGGCGAATTCGTGGCGAATGGTACGGAGGTTCATAATCAGGATTCTTTGGCAATGATTTCCGTTTTCTCCCCAAAGTAATGAGCGAATCTGGCCATTTCTTCGGCGAGTTCTTTATTCTGAGTGGCTTTCAGATAAGTCTGGCTCAAAGAGCGAATAATCTGGTACATGAACCGGTCCATCTCGACGACCTGCAACTCTTTTGTCCAAAGATCGATGCGCAAGGTGTCGCGGGAATTTTTGTCAAACAACGCGATCGCCATTGCTTTACACTCCTCCGCCTGACCCGCCGGATGCATGTCGCTGGCAGCCCAATCGATCCGAATGGGCACGTTGTCTTTATCCAGGCCTACCTTGATGGTGATATTGCTCGATTTTACTACTTCGTTGGATTCCATTTCTACCGAAAAAACTGTTTAATAAACCGCTCAAAAGTACGCAAAAAGGCGAAAGCGCCTAATTTTGCCAGCATCATGACGCTCCATTTCGGACTGGAATTCGACGGCAACGTTCACGCTCAAATCAGCCCAACCCTGGCCGGTGAATACTGGCTGGGGCCCGCCAAATTGCTGCTCTGGCTGGAAGAGCGCCTTGGCCTGAGCGGCTACCCCAACAATACGGATTATTTGCGCATCGAGTTGTACCGGCAATCGTTGGGCCAACTCGTTGATTCCGCTTTTTTCTCTGCATCCTACAATGCCGACCGTTTTGCCACGGCCGCGGCGCTGCTTGCCTGGCGCGACGAACTGTTGCTGTCGGGCTGGAATTTTACACCAAACGCCGGATGCCCCGAACGGCTGACAAGCCTGGCGCAGGTGGAACAGGTTTTTCAAAAAAAACTGTCCGACCCCTCCCTGGGCGCCAGGTCATACGGCTGGGCCGACCGGTTTCAACAGGCTTTGACAGCATTGGCCGATCGCTCCGTCGGGCCGGACAAGATTCTGTTGTACGAACCCATAGAATTATACCCGCCTCATTTACAGCGACTTTGGAATCGTCTTTCTGCCAACGGCTGCACAATTGAAGTTGTTGCGTACGAATACCCCGCAGCGCCGACAACCCGCCTTGGCGCCCTGCAGCGACGACTGACGACCGGTGAGCCTGCACAAGGCGGGTTCCCTGCGAATGATCGCTCCTTGCTGATCCTGCACGCCCGCCGCGACAGCGATGCCGCCGTGCTGCTGGCACAGATTCTGGCCGACAACTCCGAGGCATTCCGGCCGCTGCTGCTGATTCCTGAACTGGACCGCTCCCTGGAAAACACCCTGGTGCTCGAACAACAAGCGGCCATGGGTATTTTGTCCAGTTCACTGGCCCGCCCCAGCCTGCAAGTGTTAAAACTTGCTCCCGCATTTCTCTGGGAACCGGTCGACGTGTTCAAGATCATGGAGTTCGTTACCCTGTCGGTAAAACCGCTCGACGACGGCCTTGCCCTCGAAATCGCCAGGGTGCTGGCTGAAAAACCGGGCTTGTTCAGCGACAACTGGTTTGGCGCGGTGTACGGCTATCTCGAACAGGGCGAATTGCCCGCCGAAGTCCGACGGCAGTATGAATTCTGGTTCGATCGGCGGCGCTACCGCCCGGAAGCCGGCGTCCCGGTCCGCGATGCTATCGGCATTTATAATTATCTGCACACCTGGGCTTTACAGCATTTTGACCAAACCGGAAGTAAAAACACCTCGCTGTTGGTTTTGGCCGAACAGGCCCGGCGCATCAAAGACCTGCTCGAAGCGTTGCCCGAACCGCGCGTAGGATTTCTCGAACTCGAGCGCATCGTGCGCACCATTTACGAGCCCTCGCCCGTACAGATTTCCACGACGGAGGCCGGAAGCCTGCCCTGCATTCACCGACCGGGGGCAATGGCTACCGCCTGCGACCAGCTCTTGTGGTGGAACTGCCTCTTCACCGACCCCACTCCTGCGCCCGACAAATGGCAATCTGCTGAACGCCAATACCTTGAAAACCAAGGGGTGGCAATCGACACTCCCAAACACCAAAGCCGCCGTACCCTTTTGCTGCAATACCGCCCCGTTCTTCAAACCCGCGAACAACTGGTGCTGGTGGCGCCCGATCAGGTAAGAGGCGCCGACGCCGTGCCCAGCTTGCTGCTGGGCGATATCGAAGCGGCTTTTGAGGAAACGAGTAGTTTCACATACCGGCTGGACGACGAACTGGGCCGGGCGCGGCTGGCGCAAATCTGGAAATTGCCCGAACCGGTATCGCTGCCGGTACGACGCCTGCAACGCACACCTCCGCATCTTCATTTGCGAAGCCCGGAACTCATTCCGGATAGCGAATACGAAACGCCGACCCAGCTCGAAGCTTTGTTTTATCACCCGCACCGCTGGTTTTTCCGGCAAAAAATGAAACTGTACCCCGCCAGTTTGCTCAGCGTCAAATCGGACACTACCCTGCTGGGCAACCTGGCGCATCGTTTTTTTGAAATTTTGCTGAAAGAAGACCTGAGCGGGCTGGATAAAACCGCGATCGGTCAATGGGTGGAAGAACAGGCGCAGAACCTGTTGAGCCGCGAAGGCGCCACCCTCCTGCTGTACGGACGTGAACCCGAGCGGCGCGCTTTTTTAAAAAAGGTCAAAAATGCCGCCTGGAGCCTGATCAACCTGTTGCGCAACAACGGCTGGACGGTGGAGGGAACCGAGATCGAACTGAACGGCGAACTGGCCGGCGTTGCCGTACGGGGCAAAGCTGATCTTGTATTGCGCCGCGGCGAAGAACGCGCTGTCGTCGACCTCAAATGGAGCGGCGTCAACCGGCGAAGGGAAATGATCCGAAACGGCGAAGACCTGCAACTCGTGCTGTATTCCAGGCTGTTACCGCCCGTCGAGCAATGGGCGCACACGGCCTATTTTATTCTGGAGGAAGGCAAAATCATTGCGCGAAATCGCGCAGCATTTGCCGATGCCATGGTGCCGGATGGCGCCGAATCGGATCACACGGTGGCTTGCACCGCCATATTTGCAAAAATGGAACGCACGTTCCGCTGGAGAATGGAGCAAGTCAGGAATGGCCGGATCGAACTGCGTACGGCGCGAAACGCCGCCGAACTGGACGAACTTTATGCCGATGAAAACCTGTTCGATCTGCTCGAAATGAAGCAAGAGGACGCCCGCTGGGACGACTACGGCGCTTTGCTCGAATTTCGGAGCCCGGCCGAATGAGTTTTTTAATCCTCCGATTCGGGAGCCAACTGAACCGACAGGCCGTCCAGCTCATCTGCCAGGCGAATCTGGCACCCCAGGCGGCTGTTGCCTTTTACAAAAAAAGCAGAATCCAGCATGGCAATCTCGTCGTCGGAAGGTTCGGACAATTGGTGATTGCTGAGCACGTAAACATGGCAGGAGGCACAGAGCGCCATTCCGCCGCAAGTTCCTTTTACCGGGAGTTCGTAACTTTTGCACAACTCCATGAGATTCAGGTTCATATCGGTCGGTGCATCGAGTTCGTGCACCTGGTTTTCCCGGTCGGTTACAATTATTTTTATCATTGTGGCAAGCCTTCGATGCCGGTAACGGTCGTGTATTTAAAGGAAAGTTTTTTGTCGGGGAAAACGTACTTGAAAGCCGACTGGCAAGCCAGCGTGGCTTCGTGGAAACCACAGAGAATCAGTTTCAGTTTGCCCGGATAGGTATTGATGTCGCCGATGGCGTAAATGCCCGGCACATTGGTGGCGTAGTCGAAAGTATCCACTTCGATGGCATTGCCCTTGTCGACTTTCAGGCCCCAGTCGCCGATCGGGCCGAGTTTGGGCGTCAGTCCGAACAGCGGTACGAAATGGTCGGCCGGCAGTTGGTATTCGCCTTCGGTATCGTGGAGCACCGTGATGCCGCTCAGTTGGCCGTTGCCTTGGAGGCCGGTGACCTGTGCATTGGTAATCAGGCGGATTTTGCCGGATTGCGCCAGGTGCTGCACTTTTTCGACCGAGTCGAGCGCGCCGCGGAATTCGGTACGGCGATGGATCAGCGTCAGATCGCTGGCAACGTCGGCCAGATAGATCGTCCAGTCGAGCGCGGAATCGCCGCCGCCGGCAATGACGACTTTTTTATTTTGATAAAAATCAGGATTGCGAACGAAATACTCCACACCCCGGTCTTCAAACTGCGCGATGTTGTCGATCGGCGGTTTGCGGGGCTCAAAACTGCCCAGTCCTCCGGCGATAAAAATAACCGGCGCCAGGTGTTTCGTGCCGCGATGGGTGGTCACCAGCCAACGGCCATCTTCTTGTTTTTCAAGGGTTTCAGCGCGCTCGCCGAGGGTAAAGCCCGGCCCGAAAGGTTCAATCTGCTTGAGCAGGTTCTGCACCAGATCACCTGCCAGCACGCTGGGATAGCCGGGGATGTCGTAGATGGGTTTTTTCGGATAAATCTCCGTCAGCTGCCCGCCCGGTTGCGGCAAAATATCGACCAGATGGCAGCGCATTTTCAACAACCCTGCTTCAAAAACGGCAAAAAGCCCTACCGGACCGGCGCCGATAATCAGGATGTCGGTTTCAATGATGTTGGATGCTGTGGTATTCATTGTGTGGTAAAAAACAGGTTTCGGGGACGGATGTTGAACGTGGAACAGGGCTCACTTTCCCCTGAACTGAGCCGGGCGTTTTTCCAAAAATGCGGCTGCGCCCTCCTGAAAATCCGAAGTATCGCAGCAATCGCCGAAGGCGTTGACTTCGGTAACGTACCCTCCGTGTGCCGCTTCAAAATAGGCATTCACGGACTCAATAACCTTGGCGATGGCGATGGGTGCTTTGACAGCGATCTTCTCGATCAGTTCTTTGGCTTTGGCGGTTTCGGAGCCCGAAGGAACGACGTAGTTGACCAGGCCCAGCTGACGCGCCTCATCGGCGCCAATGATTTCTGCCGTCATGAGCAGTTCCAGGGCTTTGGTTTTGCCGATGAGCTGAACGAGGCGTTGGGTGCCGCCGTAACCCGGAATCAGCCCCAGATTGACCTCCGGCTGCCCGAAACGGGCTTTTTCACCCGCCACGCGCAGATGACAGGCCATGGCGAGTTCGCAGCCGCCGCCCAGGGCAAAACCATTGACGGCAGCCACCACAGGCTTGTGAAAACGCTCGATCAGGAAGAAAATATTCTGACCCCGGCGGGCAAATTCGGCCCCCTGCTGGCTGTCGAGTCCGCGAAACTCTGTGATGTCGGCGCCGGCCACAAAGGCTTTTTCGCCGGCGCCGGTGAGCACAACGCCTTTGAGTCCTTCGATTTTCAGCGCAGCATCGCCGAAAAAATCGCGGAGTTCGAGCATGGTTTGGGTATTGAGCGCGTTCAGCGCCTTCTCGCGGCTGATGGTAACCACGGCAATGCCGTCTTCGAGGCTGATTTGCAGATTTTCGTATGTCATGGCTTTAGATTGGAAGCGTTAGTCAATTTTTAAAACTTCGATTTCTTCCGATTTCCAGTGCACGGCCTTTTCGAGTTGGTAGTGTTCGAGCCGGTTGTGGTAATAGTACAAGACCCGGAAGTTGGAAGAGATAATGGCGCCTTCTTTGGTAAAAGAGAGGGGTCGTTCGCGGTGCATGGAGCCCAGGTTTTTTACGCCGTCTTTGACCAGTTCGGCGACAGGCAGATGTATTTGGGGCGAAAGTTTGATTTTACCCTGCTGTTCCATTTGAAACAGGCGAACCTGCATTTGTTCAACGACCTCTTCCACCGCCCTGGACGGGAAAATGTAATCGTCGTGCGGCAGTCGCAAAATGCCGTAGATGTCGAGTTTGGGGTTGTCGTGGATGAGCATCTTGAATACCGCAAAAGCAATCAGATGGCTCGACAGGACGACATTTTCCACGTGGTAACGACTGGCGATCCGTTCGGCCAGCAGTTTCGTGTATTCTTCTTCTCTTTGCCGGTCTTCATTCACGGCGCCGCGCGACATGAAATAATCGCGGATGTCGATTTCGTGGCCATAGCGGTCGAAACTGCGCCCGCTTGCATCGACAAAATTGCCCAGCACATCCATGGGGCGGCCCACGCTGAGCGTGATGTCGCTGGTGGTGGAAAGGAAGCGCCACACGAAGCGGAACCAACTGCGCACACTTTTGCCCTGGTCTTTGAGCCGGATGTAGTTTTCCTTGCCGGTGTAGCGCAGGTATTGTTCGATCAAAAAGGGCGCTTCGAGCACGAAATGGTAGCCGATAACCATGGGCACCACAAACACTTTTTTGTCTTTATCCTGTGCGCACATTGCTCTTTGGGCCTGTACAGCGGTGCCCAAAAGCCCCATTTTCAGGTCGGTTTCCAGCGCTCCGGAGCGCGAGCGGGTACCGCCGGGAAAGAACAGGCTGTTGACCCCGCGCTGAATACTGAGGTTGCTCATGGCTTTGAGCGTTTCCAGGTAAATCGCGTTCTTTTTGCGGCGATCGACCCGGTAAGCGCCCAGCCGGTTCATAAAATAGGCGGCCGGCCCGAAATTGTACAGATTGAGCCCCGCGCCATAGGAAAAAGACGGCAGCCCCATGATCTGGTCCATAGCATACCCTACGAGAATGGAATCGAGGTTGCTGAAGTGGGTCGGTACCACGACCACGGTACCGTGCTGGAACAATTCGCGCACGGTGTCCACGTCGCCCACCACATTGAGCCGCTCGTACAATTGCCGGCGACCGCGCCACAAGCCGCGAATACTTTTCATGGCTGCGGCATTAAACAGGCGGTTAAAAAGTACCGTCAGGAAACGAACGGCAAAACGATGGGTAGGGATCTGAAAAGTCCCGACGATCTCTTCGGAGTAGCGGTGAATGATCTTTTTGAGAATGTCTTCGGCGGCAGCCTGCGCCTCTTCATCGTCGCGGTCGAGCGATTTTTTGATGAGTTTTTTGCTCACCCTGTTCCAGAACGAGCGGTCGTTGGGCGGATCGACCTTCCAGGGGTCTTCCTTGATGCGGATACGTTCCTGGTAAATCGTCTTGACGATCACGTCCGACAAATCCCCCCTGTGCTGATCGACGAACCGTTTGAACGTGTACTCATCTATTTCCCTGATAAAGTCCGCGCGGTCTTCACTCAGCCGGTAAATCGGCCAGTCTTCAACATTTTCAATGACGCGCGGATATGTTTTGACTTGTTTCACGGCGATGGCAGCAAGTGGTGATTAATCTGGGCTCAGGCCTGCAAAACCGAACCGATGTATCCAAGGAGTTCGGTCCGGCCGGTCCGGTATTCGGACGAAGTGACAAAATACGGCGGCAACGTTTCCCAATGTTTGGATAATTCGTTTAAAAAAGCCTGGACGTTTTTTTCCAGTTGAACCTTTCCGAGACGGTCGCATTTGGTAAAAACAAGGGCGAAAGGTATACCCTGCTCGCCGAGGGCGTTCACAAATTCGAGGTCGATTTTGGTCGGCGGGATGTTTGAGTCGATCAGCACGAATGCCAGCTGCAAAGGTTGTCGGTGCAGCAAATAATCGTTGATCATGGCTTTAAGCGTCCCCTGTTCCTTTTTCGACACCCGGGCATACCCGTAGCCCGGCAGGTCGACGAGGTACCATTCCTGGTTGATGAGGAAATAATTGAGCAGGCGGGTTTTCCCCGGAGTGCCCGATACTTTGGCCAGCCCCTTGCGCCCGGTAAGCATGTTGATCAATGAGGACTTGCCCACGTTCGAGCGGCCGATAAAGGCAAACTCGGGTCGGCCGTCTTTCGGGCAAAGATTTTCTTTGGGATAGCTGGCGACAAAATCTGCGCGTTGAATTTCCATAAAAAGCGGGCAAAAGTACACATTCCGACCGCGCAAATCGCATTTTAAGGGGCGATTTACACAGACCGTTTTCCTGCCCCCATCGATGGCAAATACCAACGGGCGCTTTACCGAAACTTCGTCGATTCGGCGGGCGTTTGTTTTACAAGTGAATCACCTCCCCGTAGGCGGCGGCAGCGGCTTCCATGACCGCCTCGCTCATGGTGGGGTGCGGGTGTACCGACTTGATGACCTCATGGCCGGTCGTTTCCAGTTTGCGCGCCACGACCACTTCGGCGATCATTTCCGTTACGTTGTAGCCGATCATGTGGGCGCCCAGCCATTCGCCGTATTTTTTGTCAAAAATCACTTTGACAAAACCCTCCGGGTGGCCGGCGGCTTTGGCTTTGCCGGAAGCAGTGAAGGGGAATTTGCCCACCAGCACTTCGTATCCGGCTTCTTTGGCAGCCTGTTCGGTATAGCCCACCGAGGCAATTTCGGGTGCGCAGTACGTACAACCCGGGATGTTGTTGTAGTCGATTGGCTCCGGATGATGACCGGCAATCGCTTCCACGCAGGTAATGGCCTCGGCGCTGGCGACGTGCGCCAGGGCCTGGGTGGCCAGTACGTCGCCGATGGCGTACACGCCCGGCACATTGGTGCGGTAGTAATCGTCGACCTTGATGTAGCCGCGTTCGACGGTTACACCCAGCGTTTCCAGACCGATATTTTCGGTGTTGGGCGTCACGCCGGCAGCGCTGAGGACCACATCGCAGAGAATGGTTTCCGTTGCGCCGTCCTTGCGGTTTTTGACCAGTACTTTGATCTCCTTGCCCGAAGTGTCGACCGATTCGACGGCCCAGCCGCCATATACTTTGATGCCTTTTTTGGTGAAAATTTTGCCCAGTTCTTTTGAAACATCGGCGTCTTCGCGCGGGACGAGGCCTTGCTCCATAAATTCGACAATGCTCACTTCGGTGCCCATGGCGTGGTAGAAATAGCCGAATTCGACGCCGATAGCGCCGGCGCCCACCACCACCATACGTTTGGGTTGCGTTTCGAGCGACATAGCCTTGCGGTAGTCGATCACTTTTTGGCCGTCGATTTTCAGGTTGGGCAATTCCTTGGCCCGGCCGCCGGTAGCGACGATGATATGTTTGGCGGAATACTCCGTTTGTTTGCCCTCGGCATCGGTCACGGCGACTTTGGGACCAGCCACCAGGCGGGCGTTGCCCATGATCACCGTGATTTTGTTCTTTTTCATCAAAAACTGAACGCCTTTGCTCATACCGTCGGCTACGCCTCGGCTGCGTTTGACCACCGCTCCGAAATCCGCTTCGGCCTTGGATACCTTGATGCCGAAATCTTCGGCGTGGTGCAGGTAATCGAATACCTGTGCGCTTTTGAGCAGCGCTTTGGTCGGGATGCAGCCCCAGTTGAGACAAATGCCCCCGAGGCTTTCACGTTCGATAATGGCGGTGTTGAGGCCGAGTTGCGAAGCGCGAATGGCGGCGACGTAGCCGCCGGGACCGGAACCAATGACAATGAGATCGAAGTTCATATACAAAAGCGTTGGCTGTAATCAGGAAGCGCCGCAGGAGCGCAATTCAGTTCAATATTTGGATTGGACGCCGCAAAGGTAGGTGTTGCGGCGAAGTAATTTGGAAAAAGTCGGGCGACACCGAATGTTTTTGTGTTTGTAAAATTTACAGGGCAGGCTGTTTTAAACGTATATTTAAATATCCTCCACATAGTCGAGGTCGGCATGGAAGGTTTCTTTCATCCCGATCAGGGCGGCAAAGGCTATACCCAGGCAGGCGGCGCCTACGATATACGACGCGGTGATTACGCTGCCCGTGACCGCCGCGCTTTTCAGGTATTTGAACGATTCGTTGATCGGCACCTGCATGCCGCGCGCGAAGTTGGGCACCGAAGTGGCCACGGTGGAACGCAGGTTGGTGCCAAACTGTTCGGCGCCGATGGTGACAAAAATGACCCAAAAGCCGACCGAAATACCCAGGAAAAAATGGGTGAGGTAAAAAGCCGCCGCGCTGTTGAACGGCATGGAAAGGTAAAACGTCACGGCCACCACGTCGAGCAGCAGGAACAACCACATCACTTTCAGACGGCTTTTGAGGTATTGGCTCAGCAAACCGGAAGCAATATCGCCCAGGATCAAACCGGTATAACAAGCCGCGATAGCGTTGCCGGCAGTAATGCCCGTCAGGCCTTTCACCTTGCCGAACTCGGGGGCAAAAAACACCAGAATGCCCACGACAAACCAGGTGGAAGTGCCGATAAAAATGCAGCGCAGGAATCGCACCGCGCGGTCCCAACTCGTAAACAGCGCGAAAAAATTGCCGCGACTGACGTGTTCCTGCTGTTTCAGACGGTTAAAAATACCCGATTCGGAGACGCTGATGCGCAGCACCAACAGCAAAATTCCAAGCCCCCCGCCGATGAAATAGCAGGTACGCCAGGGAAAATTGTGCTCGATCACCCAGGCCAGCAAGGCCCCCGACAGTCCGATGGCAGCGACCAGCGTGGTGCCGTAGCCGCGTTTTTCTTTGGGCAAAACTTCACTGACCAGGGTGATGCCGGCGCCCAGTTCGCCGGCCAGCCCGATCCCGGCAACGAAACGGTAGAATGCGTAGTCGGCATAGCCCGTGGCAAATCCGTTGAGGATGTTGGCCACCGAGTACAGGGCGATGGAAAAATAAAGGACGCGCACCCGCCCCTTTTTGTCGCCCAGTACGCCCCAGAGAATCCCGCCCACGAGCAGGCCGAACATTTGCCAGTTTTGAAGCGAAAGCCCGATGTCGAAGGCCTGTTCGGCGGTAAAGCCGAGCGACAGGAGGCTTTTCTGGCGCACGAAGCCGAAAAGCAACAAATCGTAAATATCCACAAAGTAGCCCAGGGCCGCTACGATGACGGCCGCATTGAGCAGACGGTAGGAAGAGCCGGGAGTAGTCGTTGAATTCATGTTGGCAAAATTAGGCGGACAAGATCATTCGATTTTGTTCAACAGCATAGCCCCTTTTTTCTCCACTTGAGCCAAACTTGCCAGTTTTAGTCATAACGATGGGTTTGTAAAGGGGCGTCAAAAACCATAAGGGAGCCATTTTGTTTATACTTTCAATTAAAAATCATTTGATTTATTAAACAAAACAACTCACAACCAATCATTTTCCTCTTATGTACCAATTCACTCGTACCACCGGCCAACTCCTCCGCCTATTCGTGTTTCCGGTAGCCCTGATGCTGGCTTTCACCGCCTGCCAGAAAGAAAACCTGAGCGAACAACTGCCTTCCGACAGCTCCGCCCTTGCCGGCGACCGTTCGAACAACACGATCGTCGACATCGCCCTCTCAAACCCGGATTTCAGCACCCTGGTTGCTGCTGTTGTCAAAACCAATCAGGTTGGTTTCCTCAGCAACGTAGGCCTCAACGCCACGGTGTTTGCTCCGAACAACGCCGCTTTTGCCGCACTCCCGGCGCCGTTCAACAACGCTCAGAACATTGAGAGCATCACGGACCCGAGCACGATCAACACCCTGCGCGCCATTCTGCGCTACCACGTCGCACTGGGCGCACGCACGGCCGCTCAATTGCCCAACGGCAGCTACCCGACCTACAAAAACGCCGCCACGCCCAACGACAACGTGCTCTACATCAGCCGCGACGCTGCCGGCGCCGTGTTTGTCAACGGCAACAGCAAAGTAATCGCCGCCGACATTCAGGCCAGCAATGGCGTGATCCACGTGGTGAACAAAGTGTTGTTCTTCCCGACGCAAGACATCGCCCAGGTAGCCATCAGCAACGGCGGCTTCACGGCCCTCGTCGCAGCCGTACAAAAAACCGGTCTGACCAACGCCCTCATGGCGCCGACCAACAATTTCACGGTATTTGCCCCGACCGACGCCGCTTTCGCAGCGCTCCCGGCCCCGCTCAACAACGCCGCCAACATCAAGTCGATCACCGACCCAGCCACCATCAACCTGCTCCGCAACGTGCTGCGCTACCACCTCATCAGCGGCCGTGTATTCTCGGCCGACCTGCGTGAAAATATCAACGCCCCCACCCTGCTGGCCGGCAACAACGTAAACATTACGCTCGCCGGCGGCCCGAAAGTAAAAGGCACCGGCAATGCAATGGGTTCCAACATCGTCGCTACCGACATCCTCGCCCGCAACGGCGTGATCCACGTGATCGACCAGGTGCTGCTGCCCTGATCGGCTGATTCATCCTTTGT
>JAEUUU010000068.1 GCA_016787345.1 Saprospiraceae bacterium
CGGGGTGCAAAAAGTCATCCGGGCCATGCCCAATCTGCCTGCCCAGATCGGCGCCGGCGTTACGGCCTTCACCTCCACCGACGCCGTGACGCGTATCGAACTGGTCACCGTGCAAAACCTGTTGAACACCACGGGCAAAACCTTGTACGTGGAGCAGGAAGACATGATCGATGCCGCCACGGCGATTTCCGGCTCCGGCCCGGCCTATGTTTACTTTTTTATGAATGCCATGATCGAAGCCGCCAAAAACATGGGTTTTGCCGCTTCGGAAGCCGAATTGCTCGTCAGCCAGACCTTTACCGGCGCCGTGGATCTATACAACAAAAGCGATTTTTCCTGCCAGGAATGGATTGCCAAAGTAGCCAGCAAAGGCGGTACGACCGAAGCCGCCCTGCGGATTTTTAACGATACGGAATTGCATCAGAGCGTGATGGCCGGTGCGGAGGCTGCGCTCCGCCGCGCCCGCGAACTCGGGCAGTAATTGTCAGATTTTTAGTCCGAATCTGGCCGGTTTTGTTTTAATTAATGTCAAATAAATTGAATCCCTTGCCGGATTCAGGGGAAGGCCCTACTTTGGACGGTCAAAGTGCAACCCTGTCTTTTTTTTCACTAAATCTTATGCTTCACAGCCTATGATGAACGAATATGTACGCGCGGTGATGACCACGAACGTGATCACCCTGACGCCGGAAAATACCCTTGGCGATGCGCGTCGGATTATGCTGGAAAAACACATTCACCACCTGCCCATTGTCGAAGGAAAAAAATTGGTGGGTATCATTTCTTCCTGGGATATTTTCAAATCCGGCAAATCCGCCGCAGAATGCGAAAACATCCCCGTCACCGAAATCATGGTGAACAAAGTAGCGGCGCTCGATCCCGACCAACACCTCGGCGCTGTGGCAGAAGTCTTGAAAGAACACCTTTTCCACGCTGTTCCGATTGTCAACGACGACCGTGAACTGATCGGAATCGTCACCTCCACCGACCTTATTCGCTACGAATACAACAAGGAATATCCGGAGGATTTGAGCAAATTCGTGTCGGAGAATATGTAATTCCTCTTCGGTATTGAACCGTAGCCCGTGGCCATTGTTTGGCGTGTCAAAACGCAGACAATGGCCACATTTACTTTAAAGCGGGTGCAACGCCTGCCCATAACGCTCGAACATGCCTGGGACTTTTTCTCCGCCCCCGGCAACCTCAAGGAAATCACGCCACCCTACATGGGCTTTCACGTGCTCTCCGATCCCGATTTCCTTTCTCACATGTATGCCGGTCAGATCATCGACTATACCGTAACACCCGTCCTGGGCATTCCGCTGTATTGGATGACGGAGATTACCCACGTGGAGCATCAGAAGTTTTTTGTCGACGAACAACGCGTAGGCCCTTACGCGATGTGGCACCATCAGCACCATTTCAAAGCCGTCCCGGGCGGCGTGGAAATGACCGACCTGGTGCATTACCGCCTGCCTTTGGGTATACTCGGCCGTCTTGCGCACGTGTTGTTCGTGCGCCGGCAACTGGAAACCATCTTCGCGTATCGCTGGAAAAAACTGGAGGATTTATTCGGCAAGATGCCCTGATCAACGGCTTTTCCACGGCGCAGGCAAATCGATTTCCCGCACTTCACCGGGTTGCATATCGCCCCGCAAAATATCGCCGATGGCCACCCGCACCAACCGCAAAACCGGCAACCCGACGGCCGCGCACATGCGGCGCACCTGCCGGTTTTTGCCCTCCACCAGCGTCAGTTCGAGCCAGGCGTCGGGCACCGTTTTGCGAAAACGGACCGGCGGATGCCGTTCGGGCAATTCAGGTTGAACCGCTAATACTTCCACCTTTGCAGGCCGGGTTTGAAAGGGTTTCCCGTCGATCCGGATCGTGACGCCCGCCCTCAGTTTTTCAAGAGCGGCCTCATCCGGTACACCTTCCACCTGCGCCCAATAGGTCCTCGGGTGCTCGAAACGCGGGTTGAGCAGGCGGGCGTTCAGCGATTTGTCGTTGGTGAGCAGGAGCAACCCCTCGCTGTCGGCATCGAGGCGGCCGACCGGATATACGTCTTTGGGAAAGACAACATCCAGGTCGGCCAGGGTGCGCTGCTCCGGGGTTTCGCGGGAAAATTGCGACAACATGCCGAAGGGTTTGTACAGGAGGAAATACCGCGGTTTCATGCCGCAAAGTTAGGCGCAATGAACGACGGCAGTTTGTTGTGCAATGCTCTCCTGGTGTACGGCGGAGAGAAATTTTTCGACAAATTCGTCGCTCAGGCCACGCTTGCGGCCCTCGGCAAATGATTTTTCGAGAATCTGGCTCCAGCGTCCTGTTTGCAGAATGGCGATGTTGTTGCGCTGTTTGTAGCGCCCGATTTCCTGGGCGCAGCGCATGCGGCGGGCCAGCAAATTGAGCATTTCCAGGTCTATCTCGTCGATTTTGTGCCGCAGGTGTTCGAGGTTTTCCAGAAACTCCGGATTGTCGGTGCTGGCTTGCGGCACTACCAGCTGGCGCAGCAATTCGCCGTAGGCAAACGGCGTGATTTGCTGTTTGGCATCGCTCCATGCCTCATCGGGGCGGTTGTGCACTTCCGTCATCAGGCCGTCGTAATTGAGATCGAGGGCCTGCTGCGCTACTTCCAGGAGGTCGTCGCGGTTGCCACAGATGTGGCTGTTGTCGCAAAGCAGGGGCAGTTCGGGCATGCGGCGGCGCAGTTCGATGGGGATTTCCCACCAGGGGGCGTTGCGGAATTTGGTTTTGGCATACGCCGAAAAGCCGCGGTGAATGGCGCCGATGGGCCCCACGCCGGCATTTTGCAGCCGTTCAATGGCGCCGATCCAGAGTTCGAGATCGGGGTTGACCGGGTTTTTTACCAAAACCGGCACCTCGACGCCGCGCAGCGCATCGGCAATCTCCTGCACAGAGAAAGGGTTGACGGTGGTGCGCGCGCCGATCCAGAGCACGTCGACCCCGAATTTGAGGGCTTCGTAGGCTTGCTGGCCAGTGGCGACTTCGATGGTGGTGCGCAGGCCGGTTTCGGCTTTTACCCGCCGCAACCAGGGCAGGGCCGCGGCGCCGTTGCCTTCGAAGGCGCCCGGGCGGGTGCGGGGTTTCCAGATGCCGGCCCGGAACAGGTCGATGCCCTGACTGGCCAGGCTGTGCGCGATGTCGAGCACCTGTTCTTCAGTTTCGGCCGAGCAGGGGCCGGCGATGAGGTAGGGGCGGGAAGCGGATTTGGTAAACATGTCTTTTTATTCAGGTTTGTTATTAGTAATGAATGTTATAGTGTGTGCCGCCAGGATTTCAGCGAGTGCATGAATAAACCTTATCAAACTCATCAACCTTTTCACCGTCAGGAATGAAGGATGCGCCGGATGTCGTTGGCCTTGCGAATCAGTCGGTCGAACTCCGCGAAGTCCTTCTTGATCAGCAGCGTACGAAACCGGCTGACGGTATTGATGAATTCGTCGAGCACGTCGAGCACGTTTTCGCGATTTTGCCGGAAAATGGGTATCCAGGTATCGGCGTTGCTTTTGGCCAGCCTGACGGTGCTGCTGAAACCGCCGCTGGCGAGTTCGAAAATTTGTTCTTCCTCGCGCTCTTTTTCCAGTACGGTGAGCGCCAGGGCAAAGGAGGCGATGTGTGAAATATGGCTGACGTAGGCGACGTGCAGGTCGTGGTCGGCGCCTTCGAGTTCGACGAGGCGCATGCCGAGGGCGGCGTACAGGTTTTGTACTTTTTCCAGGGCGTCGGGTGCGCTGTGGCCGGTGTCGCAGAGCACGCAGCATTTGCCTTCGAACAAACCGCTGACCGCCGCCCGCGGTCCCGAAAACTCCGTACCTGCCATCGGGTGGGTTGCCACGAAGCGGTCGCGGCGCGGGTGGCCGGCCACGGCTTCGAGCACGGCCTGTTTGGTGGAGCCCACGTCGATCACTACCTGGGCGGGGCCGATTCGGTCGAGCAGATCCGGAACCAGGCGACTCAGATGGTCGACAGGAGTGGCGCAAATAATCAGTTCGCTTTGCGCAACCGCCTGATCGAGTGGCAAAAACGCGTCGATCAGGCCCAGCGACAGGGCTTGCTGGCCGTGCTCGGGTCGGCTGTCGACCCCGATCAGGCGCCGGGCCAGCCGGCGTTCGCGAAGATCGGTTGCCAGCGAACCGCCGATCAATCCAAGTCCGACAATACTGACAGTTATCATGCGGTTTGTAAAGGTTGAGTGTGGCTGGAGATGCTCATTTGTCGCACCCGTTCGAGCGCTTCTTCAAAAACCGCAACCGGCTGGCACAGCGAAATGCGGAGATACTGCTCTCCCGCACTACCAAATATGCCCCCCGGTGTAAGGAATACCCTGGCATCGTACAAAAGCCTGTCGCTCAGGGAATACGCATCGGGGTATTGCGCGGGTATGCGCCCCCAAACGAACATGCCCTGCTGGCCTTCCGGCACCTGACAACCCGCCATTCGCATCACGGCCACCGCTTTTTGCTGCCGGAGCCGGTACTGGTCGTTTAGTTCGCGGTACCAGGATTCATCCGCGGCCAGGGCTTTTGCGGCAGCCAGTTGTACGGCCTGGAATTGACCGGAGTCGAGATTGCTTTTGAAACGCAGCACCTCACTCAGGTAGCGCCCCTTGCCCAACAGAGCGCCCAGGCGCCAGCCGGCCAGGTTGTGCGATTTGCTGAGCGAGTTCAGTTCGAGGGCGATGTCGAAGGCATCTCTGGCCGCGAGGATGCTCAGGGGGCGGTCGTTGAGGATAAAACTGTAAGGATTGTCGTTGACGATCAGGATTTTATGGGCTTTTCCAAATGCCACCACCTCCTCGAAAAATCCTGCATCGGCCGCTGCGCCGGTTGGCATGTGCGGATAATTGATCCACATGACTTTGACCTTCGAGAGGTCGGCGCCGGCCAGGGCGTCGAGATCGGGGAGCCACTTGTGCCGTTCGTCGAGCGTGTATTCCCGCACTTCTGCGCCGGTCAGGCGGGTGGCGGCCCGGTACGTGGGGTAGCCCGGATTGGGCACCAGGGCCTCGTCGCCGCTTTCCAGAAAAGTAAAGGCAATATGCGCGATGCCTTCTTTTGAGCCGATCAGGGGCAACACCTCCTGATCGGGCGCGATGGAAACGCCGTAGTGTCGGGCATACCAGTCGGCCCAGGCGCGGCGCAAAACCGGGAGGCCGGTGTATGATTGGTAACCGTGCGCGGCGGGGTCGGCGGCGCTGGTGTGCAGGGCTTCCACGACATCGGGGTGGGGCGGCAGGTCGGGCGAGCCGATGCCCAGGTTGATGACCGGATGGCCTTCGGCGCGCATTTGAGCGATCTCGCGCAGTTTTGTGGCGAAGTAGTATTCCTGAATGCCGTCGAGGCGGCTGGCGGGTGCGATCATGGCGAGCGGGATGTTTCAGGCGAGATCGCCGGGTTTGTAAATGCCCAGTACCTGACAGGACTGCGTTAGGGCGTCGAGCAGGCGCAGGGTTTCGGGGATGATCTCGGGGTTTTCCAGAATGAAATCGACGAAAAACAGGTATTCGCCCACTTTGCCCACCAGCGGGACCGATTGTATTTTGGTCAGGTTGGCGCTTTGGGCAGCCAGTATGCCCAGGATGCGGCTCAGGCTTCCGCTGGTGTGGGGTACGGTGAAACTGACCGATATTTTCCGGCGGCTTCGGCCCCAACCGGCGGGCCGGAGCGCAGTGTCGCCGCGTTCGAGCACGAGAAAACGGGTGACATTGGCTTCATGCGTTTCGATGCCGGGCGCCAGTACCGACAAGCCGTAGAGTTCGGCGGCCAGGGCGCTGCCCACGGCCGCCACATCCCGCCGCTGATGGCTGGCGATACGCGCGGCAGCGGCGGCGGTATCGTCGGTTTCGATGAGGCGCAGGTGGGGGTATTGTTCGAAAAATTCGGCGCATTGTGCCAGCGCCATCGGGTGGGAGTGCACTTCCGTCAGGGCTTCGATGGGTACGCCGGGCAGTGCCAGAAGGTTTTGCCGAATGGGCAGAAAGATCTCGCCGGTGATCACCAAATGGCTGTTTTTCAACAAATTGTAATTGCCCAGTATACTGCCGGCAATGCTGTTTTCGATGGCCATCAGGGCGGCGTCGGTTTCCGAAGGGTTTTCAGCGCGCCGCACGAGTTCGGCAAACGTAGCGGCCGGCACCACTTCCACGGCATCGTGGAAAAACTGCCGGGCGGCGATCTCGTGAAATGCGCCGCGCACGCCCTGAATCGCCACGCGGCGAACGGGCAGGGCAGGGGTGGGGGAGGGTGGTGTAAATGGTAATGTGCTCATGTTCGGGTGAAAGCGGGTGAAAAAGAAAACGGGAGTTCCCGCGTTGCAGGAACTCCCGTTCTGGTGGTGATTTTTGTTTTTTAACCGTTACACCATCGCGCATAGGCTGTTCCTGTCGCTCTTTCCGTAAAAGAAAAAGTAACCAAAATAGCCAAAGAAAAATGCGCTGTGCTGGTGCATACGTATTACTGTACTGATGCGGCAAAGATGGGCGCTATTCCCGAACCAAACAACCCGGCGCCGTAAATTTTTTTTCAGCAATGCCGCAGTGACCTACATTTGTCAACGTCAAACCCTTTTCCTTCACCCTCCAAATTCCTCGTTTCCGCCATGCGTATTTTGTTTGTTTTGACTTTTTGCCTCGCCTTTTCCGCGATTTCGGCGCAAAAAGTGTATCAACCCAACTGGGCCTCGCTCGATCAGCGCCCGACTCCCGAGTGGTGGCAGGATGCCAAATTCGGAATCTTTATTCACTGGGGTGTTTATTCCGTGCCCGCATTTACGCCCAAAGGCCGCTATGCCGAGTGGTATCAAAACTCCCTGACGCAGAACGACCCGGACGGCATTATCAATACCTACCACCAGATCAATTTCGGCTCCCGTACCTACTACGACCTGGCCGACGATTTTCACGCAGAACTCTTTAATGCCGACGACTGGGCCAATCTTTTCCAGTATTCCGGCGCCAAATACGTCGTTCTGACCTCCAAGCACCACGACGGCTTTTGTCTCTGGCCCAATGAAGATGCCAACCGCAACTGGGGCATCCCCTGGAATGCCGCTTCCCGGGGCCCGCGCCGCGACCTGGTGGGCGAACTGTTTACCGCCCTGCGCAAAACCTCCGTCAAACCCGGACTGTACTACTCACTTTACGAGTGGTACAACCCCCTCTGGCGCTACGATCAGCGCCGCTACGCCGAAGACCATATGTTGCCCCAACTCTACGAACTGGTGCAAAACTACCAGCCCTGGGTGCTCTGGGCCGACGGCGACTGGGATGCCTCTCCGGAAACCTGGCAAACGCCCCAGTTCCTCTCCTGGCTCTACAACCAAAGCCCTGTGCGCGACTACGTGGCCGTCAACGACCGCTGGGGCGCCGGCGTCCGGTTCAGCCACGGCGGCTTCTATACGCCTGAATACCAACCTGATCTGGATTTTCCCAACCACCCCTGGGAAGAAAGCCGGGGCATCGGATATTCTTACGGCTACAACCGTGCCGAGGATGCCTGGGACTACAACTCCGCCCAGTCGCTGGTACTCCAGCTGGTCGACAAAGTGTCGCGCGGCGGCAATTTCCTGCTCGATATCGGCCCCGACGCGCACGGCCAGATTCCGCCCATCATGCAAGACCGCCTCATCGAAATGGGCAAGTGGATGCAAGTCAACGGCGAAGCCATTTACAATACCCGCCGCTGGCGCAACGATTGCCAGTGGAGCGCCGGCAACCGCAATTTTACCCCCGAGCTCATCGACAAATGGAAAACCGGCGGCGACCTGATCCTCAAACAAACCGTCAACCCCGATCCGGGCTTTGCCGTAAAAGAAGTCTTTTTTACCTGGAATCCCAAGCAAAACGCCCTGTACGCCATTTTACCCAAATACCCCGCCGACCGGAAAGTCATTTTGCGCGGTATCCAGTTGCCTGCCAACACCGAGGTGACGCTTTTGGCTACAAAGGAAAAACTGCGCATCGAGGCCCAGCAAGGCGGCAACACGGTGATTTATCTGCCGGAATACAATCCGTCCAAATTCACGACCGATTACGCCTATGCCTTGAAAATCAACAACTACGGCAGTTTTATCGCTACCCCCGACATCGATTTGCACTACAATCCGCTGTCGATGCAGGCGACCATGGACATCAAGTGCGCTACGCCCGGCGCCAACATCCGGTATACCACCGACGGCACCGAACCACGGGAAAATTCCAACGCCTACACCACCACGGTACCAGTGAGCGGCTCGGGTCTTATCCGCGCCCGGGCATTCAAATCCGGCCTTTTGCCCAGCGGCGAAGACTCCGTACGGGTCAAATCGTACCGGATGCAGCCCAGTTTGTCGATGCTGCGCGAGCCCGCGCCCGGTTTGCGCGCACAGGTGCTGACGGCTTCGAAGTACAATTCCAATACGATCCAGCGCGACGGCCGGGTGGAGCGGGAAAACGAAGTGTACGATTTCGTACTCGATCCGCTGTGCAACACCGACCGTTGCGGCATGATCTGGACCGGTTTTGTCAAAATAGCCCGTACGGGCGGCTACGAGTTTTCACTCGAAAGCGACGACGGTAGTTTGTTGTACCTCGACAACGAACTGGTTGTCAACAACGACGGCGATCACAGCAACCAGACCCGCACGGGCATGGCGCTTTTGCAACAAGGCTGGCACAGCATCAAAGTGGTATATTTCAACAGCGGCGGCGCGGCCAACCTGAAAGTACAATTCGGTACGGTAGGTGGCGCCAAACAGGATTTTGTTCCGGCGCAATTGGCGCATTGAGGTTGTGTGGAACGTAAAATCACCGTAACCCACGCCGAATAAAGTTTCACGCAAAGCCACAAAGACGGCCAGGAGGCAAATTCTTCGCACGCTTTGCGGCTTTGCGTGAAATAGAAACCGGCTTTCATTTTCGCAATTCTGACGCAATAACCATTTAGTGCAGGGCCGGTAGCTTACTTTTGTCGGTCAATCCGACATAGACACCACTCCCCGTCCGTCTTATTTAACAATCAGTTGCTGCCTTATGTATCTGCTGGGTAAGATCATCAAAACCGGAATCCGTCTCGGCGCCACCCGCGAAGAGACCCTTTTGTCTCCCCTCAATCAACAACGGCATCAACTCCGTAGACTGCTGCTCGAATCCCGCGATACGGCGATTGGAAAAGCATACGGCTTTCACGACATACTGACGACGCGCGACCTGATCGGTGCGTTTCAGCAGAACGTCCCGATTCACGATTACGACAAAATCTACAACGATTGGTGGTCGAAGGCACGCAACGACGAAATGGACGTTTCCTGGCCCGGCCAGATTCCGTGGTTTGCGGTCAGCAGTGGCACTTCGGGCGCCAGTTCGAAGTATATTCCGGTGACGGCGGAGATGATCCGGGCGATGAAAAAGGTATCGCGGCGGATGTTTTGCGACCTTTCCAAGTTCGACCTTACGCCCGATCAATTTACCCGCCAGATGCTGATGGTGGGCAGTTGTACCCGGCTTGTACGGGAAGGCGAGCATTTCGTCGGCGACATGTCGGGCATCATCGGGATGAACAGACCGTTCTGGCTCGAACGTTATTACCGGCCCGGCAAACACATCACCGACCTGCCCGAATGGGATTTGCGCATTGAAAAAATAGCCGAAGAAGCGCCGGGCTGGGATATCGGTTTTATCGTCGGCAACGTGGCCTGGGTGCAACTCATCTTCGAGCGTATCATAGAACGGCATAAATTGAAGAACATTCATGATATCTGGCCCAACTTCCGCTTCCTGACCCACGGCGGTATTTTCTTCGAGCCCTATCGCGTTACGTTCGAACAATTGATCGGTCGCCCGGTCATGTACATGGATAGTTACATGGCCTCGGAAGGCTTTATCGGCTATCAGACCCGGCCCGATTCGCGCGACATGAAGCTGCTCACGGACTGTCGACTTTTTTATGAATTTGTACCTTTTGACGATCATAACTTTGATGAAAACGGCGATTTGAAGCCCGGCGCCCAGGCGTTTGCTATCGATCATATCGAGGCGGATCGGGAATATGCCATTTTGCTGACCACACCATCCGGTGCATGGCGGTATTTGCTGGGCGATACGGTAAAATTTACCGACCTGGCGCGATTGGAATTCAAGGTAATCGGCCGGGTGAAACACTATCTAAGCGTTGTTGGCGAACATTTGTCGGTCGACAACATGAATGAAGCGATCCGGCAGACCGACCTTGAACTGGGCGTAGGTATCAAGGAGTTTACCGTAATGGCAGTACCCAACGGCTCCCACTGGGCGCACCAATGGTTTATCAGCGCCGATCATCCGGAGATGTTGAACTCCGTACAGCTGGCGGGTGTACTCGACCGGCATTTGCAAAAAATCAACGACGACTACGCCGTCGAGCGGCGCTATGCTCTGCAGGAAGTACGGGTGGAAGTGCTGCCGCATGAGTTCTTCTACCGCTGGCTCGACAGTCAGGGCAAGTTGAACGGGCAGGCCAAGGTGCCGCGTGTATTGAAAGGAACCGTGCAAGCCAATTTTGAGCAGTTTTTGCGCAATGAATTGAAGACGCTTTAACGCGATTACTGTGTACGAGGCAACGAATACGCCGCCTTCATAGATGCTCATCGCCATTTTATCGAATCAATCCGGTCGCCCCGGGCTGTCTGAATTATCTTCGCTGTTACAAAAGCGCGGCACGTCTTTGGAATGCTAAAACCGCTGCGCTTACGCTCACGCCATGCGTCAAATTCTTCGTATCCTTTTCGAAGGCGCCTCCCAGGCCTGGCAGCAGTTGATGGCCAACAAGCTGCGCTCCTTCCTGTCGTTGCTCGGTATTTCGATCGGTATCTTTTGTATCATCGGGGTGAAAAGCGCCGTCAACTCGCTGGAAGACAATATCCGCAACAGTTTTTCCAAACTGGGCAATGATGTCATTTACCTGGATAAATTTTCCTGGTCGGAAGACCCCGGCGCCAATTACTGGAAATGGATGCGCCGTCCCAATTTCACTTTTTCCGAGTATGAAGCCCTGGTGGAACGACTGGACAACGCCTCCGAAATTGCCTACTGGCAATACATGGGCTCCAAAACGGTCAAATGGCAGTCGTCGAGCGCCGAAAACGTGGCATTTCTCAGTTGCACGCAAAACTGCGCCAGTATTTTCCGGCTTGAATTCGAAGGCGATGGCCGCTATTTTTCTACCTCCGAATCTCAAAGCGGCGCGCCCGTTTGTGTGATCGGTTACAACATCGCCGAGGGCCTCTTTCCGGAAGGGATCGACCCGCTCGACAAGGAAATTAACATCGGTGGGCGCAAACTGCGCATCATCGGGGTCACCAAACAATCCGGCGACGACCTGATCAAGGTCATGAACTTCGACAACGTGGTGCTCATTAGTCACACCCTCGCGCGTCGCGGATTCAACATCCGCGACGGGAATCCCTGGGTAGGTAAAGCCACTATCGGCGTGCGCGCCAAACCGGATGTCAATCTCGATCAGCTGAAAGACGAAATCACCGGCGTGTTGCGCGGCGAGCGGCATTTGAAACCCCGCGAAGAGTCCAGTTTTGCCCTCAATACGCTGACGATCCTCAGCGGCCTGATGGAGAGTGTGTTCGGTACCCTGAATATCGCGGGCTTTGTGATCGGTATTTTCGCACTTATCGTGGGCATGTTCTCCGTGGCCAATATCATGTTCGTCTCCGTCCGCGAACGCACCAATATCATCGGCATCAAAATGGCGCTGGGCGCCAAACGCTGGTTCATCCTGCTCGAAATCCTGTTCGAAGCCGTGGTGCTCTGCGTGGTAGGCGGCCTCATGGGCCTGCTCCTGGTTTGGCCGGTTACCCTTATCGTTTCTTCGTTCTGGGATTTCGATATTCACCTTTCCCTTGCCAATATCGCCATCGGCGTGGTCACCTCAATCATCGTCGGCGTGCTCTCCGGCCTCATCCCTGCCTTTCAGGCCAGCGGCCTCGACCCGGTAGAAGCCATCAGGAAGTAGGGGGGTGGGTTTTGGGAGTTGGGTATTGGGTTTTGGGTTTTGGCAAAAGGGCTGTTCCTGCTCTCGGGAAATGTTTCGGATTCAGGAAAAAATGACCGACTGCTCGCGCGGGGCTTTGCCCCGTGGGTGGGGGAGTTGGGTATTGGGTTTTAGGTATTGGGTTTTGGCAAAAGGGTTGTTGCTGCTCTTGGGAGATGATTCTGATTCAGGAAAAAATGACCCACTGCTCGCGCGGGGCTTTGCCCCGTGCAGGGGGGGTAAAATGAGAGCATCCACCCTCCTTTTACCCAAAACCCAACTCCCAAAACCCAACTCCTACATACGCAGGTCTTCCACGCGCACGCCGGGGTACTTTTTGGTATCGAAGCTGAAATGATCGGCAGGCAAGGTTTTGTTGGGAGAGAGGCGCGTGATTTTAAAGGTGTAACGCGAGCCGTCTTTGGCAAAAGCCTTGATGCTTTCGATGGTCAGCGCTTTTTCGTCGACGCTGACGCGGATTTTAGAGTACTCCGAATTGCGGCTGACCGGCTTGAACTCGATGTGGGTCAGCAATTTTCCGCCGACGGTGGATTTTTCCGTGATGGCGTACAAAAAATCGCCTTTTTGGTAGCGCCGCAGCAGTTCTTTGGGCGTCAGAAACTCGCTCTGGTCGCCGGGTGCGGCGTCGTTGATCTGTACTTCGTTGTTCTTTTTGACGTACACCCAGGTCGTTTTGCCGTCGCTGACGATCACCTGGTCGTCCATATCGAGGCGAAACTGGTTGCCAGCCTGCGCGGTCGTGCCTTTTTGCACTTCCTGCGCCTGGCCGGGCACTTCGAGGGTGAGGGTAAAGGCCAGTTCGAAACTTTTGTAGCCTTCGTATTTTTTGCGAATGTTGTCGAGAATTTTCTTGGCTTCCGGGTCCGATTTTTCCTTCGCCGCCGGCTGTTGAGCCAGGGCCAGGCTGCTGAAAAACAGGGCAATCAGGGGCAAAAACAAGTGCTTAGTCATACTTGGGTTGTGATATTTTGCGCAAAAAACGGGATTTCTGCCCTCCAAGTTGTTTATCCGCTGGTTAAAGATTCGCAAATGCCGAGGATATGAGGATTTGATAATGCGGGGATTCGACCTGGAAAACCCGCTGTTTGCTGAATAAAAAAGCCCGATTGCAACTTTTACTGATTCAAAACCGTTCTATTAAAGAAAAACCGAGACTTTTAACGACGCTCCGCGTCCAATCCATTATTTAATCGGGTAGCGCCCCATTCATCATTTATCATTCATCATCAACAACCTGCTACCCTGTTTTCCCCAATCCTTTTTTAATTTTAGCATGACCAAAAAAAAGAAAAAAGGCGGTAAAAAGTTGACCGCCAGTGAATTGCAAATTTTCCTGCTCCGTTTTCTGCTCGCCCATCCCAAAAAACGCCTGACTGCCCGCCAGATCATCGATCACCTTTCCTTCGAAAATAACAAGGATTCCGTTGAATATGCCCTGCGTCAGCTCGCCCAGGCGGGTTCGGTGCGCGAATACGAAGACAACAAATTCGGCGTCGCGCTCGAACGCCTGACCCGCGAAGAAGCGCCCGAACCCGAAGCGGAAAAAAGCCCGGCGCCCGTCAAGGCCAAAAGGTTGAAAGAAACCCCTGCCGATCCGCCGCCTGCCGCGCCGATACGCACTTTTGAGAAAAAAATACCACGCGGCGATCACCGTAAGCTCGTCGAAGGACGCGTCGACATGACCCGCAGCGGCGCTGCCTACATCGTCAGCGAATTGCAGGACACCGACGTGTACGTTGCCCCCAAATACCTCAACGGCGCCCTGCATGGCGATACCGTGCGCGTTGCACTCTTTCCGTCCGCGCCCCGTCGGCGCGGCCTGGCGCCCCGCAAACCCGAGGGCGAAGTGCTCGAAGTACTGCGCCGCGCCAATGAATTTTTCATCGGCACCCTCCGCAAAAGCCGCAAATACGCTCTGCTTTTGCCCGACAACCCCAACATGCCCGTCGACATCTACGTGCCGCTCGAAGCCGTGGGGCAGGCCCGCGACGGCGATAAAGTGGTGGTCAGGGTGACCGACTGGCAGGAAGGCAAAGGCCGCGCGCCCATCGGCAAAGTGACCCAAACCCTGGGCGAAGTGGGCGGCAATGAGTTCGAAATGAAAAAAATCCTGATCAATGCAGGTTTCGAACTCGACCACTCCGAAGAAGCTCTGGCCGAAGCGGCGCGCATCCCCGAACGCATTCCGGAACAGGAAATCGCCATGCGTCGCGACTTCCGCGAGGTGCTCACCTTCACCATCGACCCCGAAGACGCCAAAGACTTCGACGACGCCCTCAGCATCCGGAAACTCGACAACGGCAACCTGGAAGTCGGCGTACACATCGCCGACGTCACGCACTACCTCAAGCCCGATTCCCCCATGGATCAGGAGGCTTTCCGGCGCAGCACCTCGGTGTACCTTGTCGACCGGGTCAACCCCATGCTGCCGGAAAAACTGTCCAACAACCTTTGCTCGCTGGTGCCATATCAGGACCGTTTGACCTTTTCCGCCGTGTTCGAATTCGACGGAAAAGACAAACTGGTGAAGCGCTGGTTTGGCAAAACGGTGATCCATTCGGCCCACCGCTTTGCCTACGAAGAAGCCCAGACCATACTCGACAAAAAACCGGCCGAGGCCCTGACCCAACTGGCGATTTATCCGCAACTGGAATGGGCGATCGGAACCCTCGACCGACTGGCCAAAAAGATGCGCAAGGAACGCGAAAAGAACGGCGCGATCGGTTTTGAGAGCGAGGAAATCCGTTTTCGCCTGGGCCCCGACGGAACGCCCATCGAAGCCTACGTCAAAGAACGCAAAGACGCGCACTTGCTGATCGAGGATTTTATGCTGCTGGCCAACAAGGAGGTTGCCTGGTTTATCGATCAGAAAGGCGCGGCCCAACAGGAGGTGCCTTTCGTGTACCGCATCCACGACCTGCCCGATATGGAAAAAGTAGCCGAATTCGCGCGTTTTGCCGCCGAACTGGGCTACCCGATCAAGGTAGACACCCCCAAGCAGATCGCACAGGCGTACAACGGCCTCATGGTTGCCTCCCGCAAAAACGAACGCCTCAAACTGCTCGAACCGCTGGCCATCCGCACCATGGCAAAAGCCGTGTATTCACCCGACAACATCGGGCACTACGGACTGGGTTTTACCCACTACGCGCATTTCACCTCGCCTATCCGCCGCTACGCCGACGTGCTGGCCCACCGCATCCTCGAACGCAACCTCGAAGGCCGTACCTGGCGCGTCGACAAGACTAAACTCGCGGAACAGTGCAAACACATCAGCAATCAGGAGAAAAAAGCCGCCGATGCCGAACGGGAAAGCGTCAAATACAAACAAGCCGAACTGGTGCGCCGCCATATCGGCGAGGAATTCGAGGGTATCGTCAGCGGATTTCTCGACCGTGGCTTTTTTGTAACCCTGCCCGATTCGCACGCCGAAGGCCTCGTGGAATTCAAATACCTGGCCGACCAGTGGGTGGTCGACGAGGGCAACCTGCGGGCCCGCACCCGCCGCGGCCGGCAGATCAAAATGGGCGACCGCGTCCGCGTCCGGATCGTGGCCGTCGACCTGGCCAAGCGGCAGATCGAAATGGAATGGGCGGAGTGAGAGATTGGTGAAAAAAATGGTGAATTGGTGAGGTGGTGAAAAATTGGTGAATTGGTGAGGTGGTGAATTGGTTATAAAAAAGAGTTGTTGCTGCGCTCGGGGTCGGTTTAAAGTCACCGTATAAATCCCTGAAATGAGCGCTGCAACAACCCTTTTATAACCAATTCACCGTCTCACCAAATCACCAGTCACATCATTTTCCGCCGCTTTTCTTCACGGGTTCCGTCTTCGGCTTGGCGTCGGTGGGCGATTCTTTGGTCGGCTTCGAAGGCTTCACCGGTTCGGCCGGCGGAGCGGGTTGCGTCGGTTTCGGCGCCGGCTCGGTAGTCGGTTTCGGGCGACCCTGCGGCTGGGGGGCTTCGCCGGCTTTTTTCAGGTCTTTGCCTTTTTCCTTATCTTCTTTCTGGCCTTTGTTCGGGTGGCCTTTTTTGCCTTTTTTGCCGTGTTTGCCTTTGTGCTGGCCTTTTTGTTTTTCTACCTGGTCTTTTTCTCCGCCTTTGCCCTGACCGCTGAACGCGGCGCCGTCGGATTTTTCTTCCGCCTTGGCAGCCTGTTCGGTTTTCGATTTGGGCGCTTTGGCTTTCTGGTCGGATTGCGACCAGGCGGTTGCAGTGGCGAAGAGTGCGAGAAGGAGGGTGATCAGAAGATGCTTTTTCATGATTTATTGATTTAAATTGTTGTGCAATTACCACCTTTATACGTCGAAAGCCCTGGGGGGCTACCGACGAAAAAGTATTTTAACGCAAATTTCACTAAACTATACCCGATGCACAGTGGTCCGGGTATAACTATTCAGGAAGCGCCATGATCGAATTTTCCTCCCGCCGGGGTTTTATCCGCCGAACCGCTGCCCTGCTGGGCGGCATCGCCTTGCACCAGGATGTTTTTGCCGCGTTCAACATTTCCGCTCCGCCTGCCGGGGCAAATGTATCCGCCGGCAACGACGACGACTTCTGGCGGCAAATCCGCCTCGCCTACGGGGCCAGCCCGACCCTCATCAACCTGAACAACGGCGGCGTCAGTCCAGCCCCGCGCGCGACCATGGATGCGCTCGATTACTACAATCGCATGTGCAACGAAGCGCCTTCGTATTATATGTGGCGGGTGCTCGATCAGGACCGCGAGCCGCTGCGCGAAAGCCTGGCCATACTGGGGGGCGCCGAAACGGATGAAGTTGCCATTAACCGCAACGCCACGGAAGCTTTGAATTCGATCATTTTCGGGCTCGATTTCCAGCCGGGCGACGAGGTCGTGTTGTCGAAATACGATTATCCCAACATGATCCATGCCTGGAAACAACGCGAAAAACGCGACGGCATCAAACTCGTGTGGGTCGATCTCGAACTGCCTTCCGAAGACGAAGAGTACATGGTGCAGGCTTTTACGTCCAAATTCACCGCCAAAACCCGCCTGGTACATGTCACCCACCTCATCAACTGGTGCGGACAAATCCTGCCCGTGCGGGCCATCGCCGATCGCGCCCACGAGCGCGGCATCGAGGTGCTGGTCGACGGGGCGCACTCCTTCGCGCTGATCGACTACAAAATACCCGAGCTCGGCGGCGATTACTGGGGCACCAGCCTGCACAAATGGCTCTGCGGCCCCTTCGGCAGCGGCATGATGTGGATCAAAAAAGACAAAATTCCGAAGGTCTGGCCCCTGCTCTCCAACGGCGAACCCGACGGTAAAGACATCCGCAAATTCGAATCGCTGGGTACCCGCAGTTTTCCCATCGAAATGGCCATCGGTTATTCGCTCGACCTGCACAACCTGATCGGTACGAAACGCAAGCAGGACCGCCTTTTTTACCTCAAAAACTACTGGGTGGAGCAGGTGAAGAACATCCCCAAGGTCAAAATTCAGACCTCCCTGCACCCCCGCTGGGGCTGCGCCATCGCCACCCTGGGCATCGAGGGCAAAAAAGGCAGCGAAATCTCCGATCAATTGTACTCAAAGTTCAAAATCCACACGACCGGCATCGAGTGGGAAAAAGTCTCCGGCGTGCGTGTGACGCCCAATGTGTACACCACCACGGAAGATCTCGACAAGCTCGTCAGGGCTATTCACAGCATCGCCAATACCTGATACCTTTGCCCGCGCATCCATACTTCAATACAAAACTACCCATGCAGTATATTCTTTTCAACGTCGAAAACCAGGTCGCCCAAATCCGGCTCAACCGCCCGGCGGTGTTCAATTCCATGCACCAGGCCATGCGTCAGGAATTGATCGACGCACTCGACCGCTGTGCCGCAGACGCGGGCATCCGGGCCGTATACCTGACCGGCGAGGGCCGTGCTTTTTGTGCCGGCGAGGATTTGCAGGAAGTCGTCGATCCGCAAGGGCCTTCCCTGACCGAGATCATTTCGACGGGTTACAACCCGATCGTGCAAAAAATCCGCGACCTGGAAAAACCGGTCGTCTGCGCCGTCAACGGCGTAGCGGCCGGCGCCGGCGCCAACATCGCCCTGGCCTGCGACATCACCGTGGCGGCCGCCTCGGCTTCGTTTACCCAGGCTTTTTCCAAAATCGGCCTGATCCCCGACAGCGGCGGCACCTGGACGCTGCCCCGTCTCGTGGGCCTGCAACGTGCAACGGCGCTGATGATGCTGTCGGACAAAATATCGGCCGGCGAAGCGGCCGAAATGGGCCTTATCTGGAAAGTTTACCACGACGAAACCTTTATGGCGGAAAGTCTGGCCCTGGCCGAAACCCTGGCGCAAATGCCGACCAAAGGCCTGGGGCTGACCAAACGCGCGCTCAACCGGGCGTTTTCCAACGATTTTACCGCCCAACTGGCGCTGGAAGACAAACTGCAAACGGCAGCCAGCCAAACGCACGACTATCGCGAAGGCGTTGCCGCTTTTCTCGAAAAACGCAAGCCTGTTTTCAAAGGGGAATAATCCCACATGGCCAAACTATTCCGAAAACTGCTGCCCTTCGGCTCGCCCCGCGGACAACGCCCGCCCGCGCCCTGGTGGGTGGGTTTCCTGCTGATCTTTGGGCTCGGCATGATTTTTAGCCCCTGGCTGCGCTATCAGGTGCTGAGCCTGATAGAATACCCGCTTCATTACAAGGAATACAAGCATTTCGGCATACGCATCCCGAATGGCTACGCGGTGCACGGCATCGACGTCAGTCGGTACCAGCGGCGGGTCGACTGGGAGCGGGTGAGCAAAATGAAGGTGGAAGACGTGCGCATTTCTTTTGCTTTTATCAAAGCCACCGAGGGCTCCTGGATGAAAGACCCCGAGTTTGAACGAAACTGGGAAAATGCCCGCGACAACAAGATTGTCCGGGGGGCTTACCATTTCTTTTTGCCCGACGTGAGCCCGCGCGACCAGGCGGTCAATTTTATCAAAAACGTGCGCCTGCAATCGGGCGATTTGCCGCCGGTGGTAGACGTGGAAGAACGGCGGGGTATGAGCCGCGATCAGGTTCGGCGCGCTACCCTGGCATTTATCGCTATTTTGGAAAAAAAATACGGCGTAAAACCCATCGTTTATACCAATCGCGATTTTTACAAAAACCACTTTGCCAACCAGCCCGAGTTCAAACCCTATTGTTTCTGGATCGCCCATTACCACGTCTCCGACCTCGACATGCCCGACGATTCCAAATGGCATTTCTGGCAGCACAGCGACCGGGGAAGGGTCAACGGGATCAACGAACCGGTCGATTTCAACGTATTTTACGGCGATTTAGCCACCTTGCAGCGCATGTGTGTGCCCTGATGTTTTTGTCGCACTCAGACCGATTTCGTTAATCCCAGGTTAAGCCCCGCGCGGGTTCCGGATTTCTCCCCTAATTTTAGCCCTGCTAACTGATCACTGCAACCAAGTTGTATTCAAACATGAAAAAAACACTCCTTGCTCTCGTCGTTTGTTTCGTCGCACTCGGCGCTTTTGCTCAAAACAAAACCCTGCCCTCGGTCAACGTCAAAACCCTCGAAGGCCAAACTCTGAACGTGCAGGAACTGGGCAAATCCGGTAAAATCACCATCATCAGCTTCTGGGCGACCTGGTGCTCCCCGTGCAAAAAAGAACTCGACGCCATCAAGGACTACTACGAAGACTGGCAAAAAGACTACGACGTGGTGCTGGTTGCCGTGAGTGTCGACGATGCTCGTACCGCTGCCAAAATTCCCGCCATGGTCGAGGAAAAAGGCTGGGAATACCGCGTGCTGATCGACAGCAACAAGGAGTTCCAGCAGGCCGCCAACGTGGCTTCCGTGCCCTACACCATCCTGCTCGACCAGTCGGGCAATATCGTGTTCGAACACACGGGCTATGCCCCGGGCGACGAACTCGAACTGGAAGAAAAAATCAAGTCGCTGAAAAAATAGGCTTTAAGAAAAATTGCCGACTGCTCTTCGCCCCGGTTACTTTGGTCGCCGGGGCGTTTTATTTTTGGGGATGAAAGGAGTTTAACGCTTAAAATTCTACAGGAATATCTTTAATAATCAACCCTTCACGCGTTTGCCAGCGCACAATGTATTTGCCGGTGGGCAGGTTGTACACTTCCAGGTGAAGGCTGCCCCGGTGTTCGCCGGCCGTCATGTCCTCTTCTTTCGACAGTTTTTTGATCAGCCGCCCGTCGTCGTGCAGCAGGAGCATGGTGACTTTGGTGTTTTTTTCCAAAATATACTGGTAGCTGCCTTCCACGACCAGCGCTTTACCGGGCTGGGCGCGTTCGCCGGGCCGGATGACCCGGGTTTCGTAGCGGATACGGTAGCCGGGCGGGGTTTTGCCCAGCAACTCGGCGGTGAATTTGGTCAACTCCGGATCGCCGATGCTACCCAGTGCGTGGCCGTTGGTGACGCACCAAACGGCGCTCTGGGCGGATGATTCGGCCGATTTACCGGTTTCGGCAATGAATTTCAGGAGTTTGCACAGCCGCTCGGGGGCCATGGCGCCCGCGACGAAACCAGCGCCGGCCCGCGGGGAAAGATCGCCGGCCTGGGCGCAAAAAGTTTTGAGCGTGGTTTTGACCGGCGATTTTCCGTTGAGTGCCAGGCTGCGGGCTTCGGAGACGACGAGGGTTTGCTGGGCGCTGTCGGCAGGTTCGAAATACTGCCCGAGGGGAATACGGACGCGCAGACTTTTACCGCTCAAATTGCGGGCGGTCACCGTGAGACATTCGCCCAGATGACCGCCCGTGCCGGAAACCTCCACGGCGACCAGCTTTTGCCGGAGCGCCTCGCTAAGGTCGAGGGTGGTTGTTTTGGAGGCAGGTTTTGCTTTTTGCGCGAGTGCGCTGAACGAAAACAAGAGCATGGACAGCAACAGGGTAGCTTTGGACAACATGGTCAACAGTGTTTTTGACCAAACGCGAAAGTGCCTGTCGCCGGGGTGATCGCGCGTTTTTTAACGACTGACCACCACTTTTGCCCAAAATTGTCGCCCTTCGCTGCGCAACAACAACAGGTACAAACCGGATGGCTGTGCGGACACATTCAGTTGAGCGCTATCCGTCGCAGTGTGTTGCACGATCAGCCGACCCCTCGCATCGTACAGGTAAATGTCGGCCGGATCGGAACCTGGCGTTGTGCGGCGCAACTGCAAAAGGTCGCTGACGGGATTGGGGAACAGCAACCAGCCCGCTTCCGACAAGGGTTCGGCAGTAGCGCTGACGTTGCTCACCGTCACGGTAAGCGATGCCGTGCAGCCGTTGGCGCCGGTCACCACCGCGGTGTAATCGCCTGCCGTGAGCCCCGAGAGGTCTTCGGTATTGCCGACGACCACGCCGTTGGAACTCCACACGACAAGGTAAGGCCCGCTGTTTCCGCTGATGTCGAGATCGATGGCGCCAGTGCCCTGATTGTTCATATCCGGCGTCACCGATACCGTGGAAAGCGCAGGACTGTCGGGGTCGGCCAGGAGCAAATATTCCGCAGCGCTGCTGCAGCCGTTGGACTGGTCGGTAATCGTCAGACTGTACAGGCCGGGAAGGTTAACGGTAATGACCGGCTGGTCGGAACTGAACCCGCCGGGGCCCGACCAGGCATACACCGGGTTGCCGGCGGTGCTTGTGGCGGAAATGTCGGTGCTCGGACTCAGGCAATTCAAGGTGTCGCCTTCAAGGGTGATAACCGGGGGCCAGGTGTTGAAATTCACCTCGACGGAGGCCTCGCTGGTGCAACCGTTGTTGGGATTGGTCACCACCACCGTGTAGGCGCCGGGTATCATAACCCAGGGCCACTGCTCGCCTGATGTGAAATTATCGGGGCCCGTCCATTCATACAAGGCTTGCGGGGTTTTGGATAAAGCAGTCAATTGGATTAAAGGGTTTGAACAGGTAAGGGTGCCGCCGGAAGCTGTGAGGTCGGGAGCAATTGTGTCGGAATAAATTTCCAGATCGACTGCCGTGCTGCAACCGTTGTCGGTGTCGGTCACAACGACGGAATAGGCGCCGGGTAAATTGATAATGGGCTGCGCCGAAGTGGAGGAGAAATTCTGCGGACCGGTCCATGCATAAGCCAGGTTGCCGGCAGAAGTGTTGACATAAAGCTGAATGCTTTGCACCGAACAGGTCAGCAGGCCGCCCTCGGCAATTACCGACGGAACGTTCGTATTGGCCAAAACTTCCGCGCTGGCACTGGCAGCGCAACCATTGTCCGTATCGGTCACGATGACGAAATAAGTGCCAGGCTGATCGACGAGAGGTTCGGCTTCGTTTGAGGTGAAACCCTGTGGCCCCGACCAACTGAAGGCGGGATTATCGGCCGAGGTAGCGATTGTCAGTTGAATGTTCTGAATAAGGCAGGTCAGGGTTCCTCCGGTAGCGGATACCTGCGGCGGGGTCGCATCTGCGCTGACCGTTAGTGTAGCGCTTGCGGTACAATTGTTGGCCGGATCGGTTGCCACCACGGTGTAGACGCCCGGTGTGTTCGTCTCCGGGTTGGGCGTGTTTGATGTGAATCCGTTGGGCCCCGACCACTGGAGCAGAACATCGGACGGAGTGGACGTGACAGAAAGACTGGCTGCCGGCTGGCTGCAGGTCAGCGTAAGATCATTGGTTTGCAGAAGCGGCTCGTCCTGATCGTCTTCGACAACAGCCGTGGTATAAGCCGTGCAGCCGTTGGTCGGATGCGTAACAACCAGTGTGTACACGCCGGGAATCGTCACCGTGGGATCTTCAACCGTGGAAGTAAATCCACCCGGGCCCGTCCAGGAAAAACTGGCGCCGGAGGGCAATGCCTGTCCGTCGAGGGTCACGCTGGTCGTTGTGCACGTCAGCGCGCCGCCGGTAGCGGTGGCAAGGGGAAAAACGGCGGAAGAAGTGATCGATACGGTGTCGGTTGCGGTGCAGGTAGAGCCGCCGCCGTTGGCAGTCGTTTTGAGGATGTAGGTGCCCGGCATATTTACCGTGAGCGTGTTGCCGACACCTATAAGCACACCGAATTCGTTGAACCACTGTTTGAGGCCGCTGGAGGGCGCGGAATTGAGTACAAGGCTTTGGGCATTGCAATCCAGTTGCGTCGAATTGGTCTGTATGTCCGCGACTGCGTTGAGGTACACCAGCGAAAAATTATTGGTACTGTCGCAGCCCAGGTACGATTCACAGACGGCAGAGTAGGAACCCGCCTGGTTGAATTCTTCACCGCAAACGGTCAGCGATTCGCCGGGGCACAAATACTTCACGCCGAGGAATTTGACGATCGGCGGAAGGAGCACCACGGTTTGCTGAACGACGCTGTCACAACCCAGGTACGATGGCAGAGGGTCCGAGGTAAACGTTATGGTCCCCGGCCCTGAATATTGCGGGTAAGGAGGATTGTCCCAAACAAAAGGGGCGTCTTCAAAGCAGACGTACAAGGTGGGTAATTGCACGATAGGGATTTCCTGCACGGTCACCGGCAGGCAGCGCGTGTCGCCCACCTTGCAAAAGTTGTGCGGCGTGACGCATACTTCTCCGCTTTCATTGCCAAACGTAATGGTCACCATGGCGCCATCGGCAAGTTCTATGTTTTGCGGGGTGGGCAGGCCGTTGATGAGGCTGCCCGGCGGCGCCGACCAGAAGTAGCTGCCGGCATTGGCAACAGGTGGTATGGTGTAAGTTACCGTGGCGCCGACGCAAACGGTATCCAGCCCTTGGATAGCGGGCGTTGGGTCCAGATCGGGGGCTACGGTGGAGCCCGGCGGGTCGATGGTGACGGAAAAATTGCACTGGTCGCCCTCCCAGCCGTCGATCATGAGCAAATACTTGGCGCCGGGAATCAGCATGTCGGAGACCAAAACCAGGGGGATATCCGCTCCACCGGCTAGTCCGGGGTGACAAATGATCGGATCATTTCCGCAGTTTTGATACAACGCCATCTGAATGCCGTTGCCGTTGGTGCAGTTGGTCGCCAGGGCGGTGATCGCCACACTCGAGTCGCCGGCGACAAAGCCGATCCACTGATCATTGTGCAAAACGCCGCAAAAGCCGTTGATGCCGACATCGGGCGTGTAACCCACCGTGGTGCCGTCGTACCCGTCGAAGGGACAAAAGAGACATGCGTCTTTGCAGTCGTCGGCAGCCGGCTGGTTGGGGTTTTCACAAACAGGAATATCGCCGAATACCATCTGGACGTTGAGGCAGGCCGGGGCGCCGTTGCCGTTGCTGTTGCCGGGTGTGACGCACACGGAGCCGGCGGTGTAGTCGAACGCGATTTGTACGACGTTGCCGAACGGCGCGGCGATTTGCACCGGCGACGACTGGCCGTTCAGGGTGGCGCCGACCGGGAAGGTCCAGGTGTACCACTCGGCGCCGGCGACGGCTTGCACGGAATAGGTGATGGTTGTGGTGGGCGCTACCAGCCCGGGGCCTTGCAGGGGGCCGGTGGGGCCGGGCAGTTGAGCGAATGCGCAAAGCGCGAAGAGCAAAAAGGATGCGGTGGTGAATAGACGTTTTAGCATGGGAAGTAATTTTGTTGTTAGGCGGGAGATTCCAGCCTTCCTGCAACTGCTGCCCCATGCGGCCTGATTTTTTTTGCGGATAAAAAAAGAGCGGGTTTTTACCGCTTGCACACGGTAAAAACCCGCTCGAAAAAAGGTGCCCGGAACAGGACTCGAACCTGCACGACCTTTGGGGTCAAGGGATTTTCTTACCAACTACCATTTTCATGGCAAAACAAAACAATCTGTTTTGTTTATTTGTGGTCTGGACTGTGTCTTTACCCTATTTTTTGTTAAAAAACTTAGGTATCTGCCGTACAGTCTCTACACCTTACTAACAACAAACGCCTTCTTTTAGGCGTCGCAAAAGTTAGTCTTGGCTCGGCGTTGCCATCGGAAATACACTCCGGAAGGATTCACCGAATTTGACAGAATCCCATTACGGTTTTCACGCATAATGGCTCAAATAACATAAGTCCCTCGTGTCTACCTTTTCACCACCCGGGCCCTTGGACTTCCGGCTACAAAAATAGGCCGTAAAAACAAAAAAGCCCGCTGATCCAGCGAGCTTTTTGGAGCGGAAAACGAGATTCGAACTCGCGACCTCAACCTTGGCAAGGTTGCGCTCTACCAGCTGAGCTACTTCCGCATTTATTTTTTGTAAAGAACCTTTGTTCTTAGCGGGTGCAAAGATAAGCGACCTTGTTTTGAAGCAGCAAGTCTTTGCTCAAAAAATTTACAAAAAAAATTGATCAGGCGGTCGACGCGGCCAACTGACGGAACGAACGGCGTTTGACGGCCAGCAACAGAGCTTCGAAATTGGTCGACACCGGCTCACCTTCCACCAGTACGGCGTCGGCACGCCCGTCGATCTTTTGCCAAAGCCAGCTGACGATGGCTTCCACGGGGTCGCTCTCGTCGAAGGTGAGGTAAAAACGGATCGTTTCCTGAAAACCGATTTTTACGCCCCGGTACTCCTCGTCGGAAACCAGCCAGGCATTACCGGCGTCGGGGATTTTGAACTTTTCCCCGAGTTGCAGCCAGCGGTAAAAACTGCCGAACAGGTGGTATTTCAGATCTTTATCGCCCGTGCGGATTTCGATCTTCATGGCTTTGTACGCAAATTGCGCTCGCGGGTCGAACACAGGATCTTGTGTGTTGGGCGTCGGAGCAGGTAATGTTCCGCTCAGTTGTTGTTCGAGTTTTTCCGCCAGGTGTTCGATGCGCTGGAAGCGCTCGGTGGCCAATTGGCGCACGGTGGCGTCGCCGAATTTTTCAAAATTATCCGGGTGGTATTTGGCGCGCAGTTCGCGCAGTATTTTTTTCAAATTGTCCGCGTCGATCTGTTCGGGAGGCAGACCGAAGAATTCGAGGATTTCCTCTTGTTCGCGCGGGGTGAAGGGTGTGCTGGACATAGATTCAATTGGTGGATACAACGTTTTCAGTCTGTTTTAGTTCGGGTAGAACCGCGGCCGCCGCTTTTTGGGTTTGCAGCAATTCAAGTTTGCGTTTGTAGTAAAAATAAGTTTCTAACTGCGCCCGCACCGGAATATCCGTAGCGCTGCGCCGGTATTCGTTGGTATTGTAGCGGTCGATGATGCGCGCTTTTACGTTGTCGTTGAGTTGGAGATCGAGCAGGTCTTTGATTTCTTTTTGCAGAGCCGGGTCGTACACCGGAAAGGTCGTTTCGATCCGGTGCGTCAGGTTGCGCTCCATCCAGTCGGCGCTCGACATGTAGTACAGTTCCTTGCCGCCGTTGTGGAATACCAGGATGCGCGCGTGTTCGAGAAAGCGGTCGACGATACTGATCACCTCGATATTGTCGCTGATGCCTTTTATACCCGGTACAAGGCAGCAGATGCCCCGTACAATCAGTTTGATCTTGACGCCGGCGCGGGAGGCTTCGTAGAGTTTTTCCACGATTTCGCGGTCTTCCAGGCTGTTGAGTTTCAGGATCATTCCGGCGGGTTTTTTCTTTTTTGCCGCGGCGATTTCCTGATCGATCAGGTGATAGAAAGAGGGGCGAAGGTTGAATTTCCCCACGAGCAGGTGTTCGAATTTCACCGGACCGTGCTGGATATTTTCCAGGTGGCTGAAAAGCAGGGTGGCTTCGGAGGTCAGCCGTTGGTCGCAGGTGAACAAGCCGAAATCGGAATATATCTTGGCGGTATCTTCATGAAAATTGCCGGTGCTGAAATAGGTGTACAGCCGCGCTTCGCCTTCTTCTATCCGCCGAACCAGCGCCACTTTGGCGTGCACCTTGACGCCCGGCATGGAATAATACACCCTTACACCGGCGCGCTCCATGCGTTCGCCCCATTCGAGGTTGGCAGCTTCGTCGAAACGGGCTTTAATCTCCACAAATGCGGATACCTGCTTGCCATGCTTCACGGCCTCCATCAGAGCGTGCATGATTCGACTGTTTCGCGCGACCCGGTACTGAATCACCTTGATGTGCGTAACAGAGGGGTCGACGGCCGCCTTTTCAAAAAAATTGACCACGGCGTCGTACGACTGATAAGGCATGTGCAGCAACTGGTCTTTGGCCCGGATGATGCTGAACGGGTCGTCGGTATCGTGCAAGAGGGGGTGATGTAATGGCGGCAATGGTTTGTTTTTCAGGTGGGTAAGGCCAAAATCGGGGAATTTGAAAAAGTCGAAGTTGTTGTGGTAGCGGCCCTCGGGCAACATGTCGTATTTGCCCAGATCGAAGGTGTCCTGCAGGTATTCGAGCAGGTGGCCGGGCATTTCCTGGTCGTACACGAAGCGGCTGGCGGGCCCGACTTGCCGTTTTTGCAGGCTGGATTTGATTTTTTGCACCAAATCGCCCGAGTACTCATCCTCGATGTACAGCTCGGCGTCGCGGGTGAGTTTGATGGAATAGGTGTCCTGTACCTCATAGCCGGGGAACAGCCAGGACACCGAGTGCCGCACGATGTCGTCGAGCAGGATCACGTCGTGGGTGCCGGGCGCCGAAGGAAGCGGTACGAAGCGGGGCAACTGATCGCTGGGTATTTTTACAATGGCATATTCGCTTTGCGCCACAGGCTTTTTGCGCTGACGCAGGTGTACGGCCAGGTACAGGTGTGCGTTGGCCAGGAACGGCCGGATGCGGCGTTTGACCAGCAATACCGGCATAACGAAAGGCAAAAGGTTGTCGCGGAAATAAGCCTCTACGAAAGCGCGCTGTTCGGCGTTCAGGTCGAGCCGGCGCAGCATCCGGATGCGGTGGCGCGATAATTCGGGTACGATCTGGTGGAGAAAAACATCGGAAAGTTCGCTTTGCTGCCGGTTGACGATCCGGTGAATCTCTTTCAATACTTCCGTCGGGTCGAAATCAAGCTGGGCTTTTGTTTTTTTGCCCACCTTTTTCAAATTGCGGATGTTGGCGACCCGGATGCGAAAAAACTCATCGAGGTTGGAAGAATAGATGGCCAGGAACTTGAGTCTTTCCAACAGGGGGACAGCAGGGTCTTTGGCTTCCTGAAGGACGCGGTAATTGAAAGAAAGCCAGGAAATATCGCGGTGAACGAAAGGGAGTAGCGCCATTTTTATCGGATCAAATTATGGTCGGGGGGCTGGGCGAAAGGTAACAACGACGGTATTTCTCCCGGCATTATACCGGGTAAAACATTCCTTAAATATCGAATAACGAAGTTTGTTGCGCGGGCGGGACCGGGGGCTTCGGGCCGCGGGTTTCCAGCCCCGGAATGGCCTCCCGGAAGCGCCCGGCGGCATAAGCGGCCAGTTCGGGCGCCAGCAGGTTGTCGGGTTCGTGGGTGAAGAAATAAGCCGCCTGCAACCCTTTTTCAAACCAGGCGGACAGCCGCTGCGCCCACTCGTCGATGCGGGCATAATCGCTGGGATGCAGGCCGTTTCCGACGAAGCGCACCATCGTGAGGGCATTGGTCAGGTGCATGTGGCATACGTCGCGGCGACCGGCCACGTCGGTGATGACGGCTGCTGCGCCGGCCGCAGAGAGCAGGGCAAAATAGCGCCCTGCCGCCGCTGTCGGACGGAAGAAATCCTCATGCCGAACCTCTACGGCAAGGGGAATTTCCCGCGGCCATTTGTCGAGAAAACGTTCGAGTACCGGCAGGTTTTGCGGAGAAAAATAGGGCGATACCTGCAAAAAACAACAACCCAGGCGGTCTTCCAGGCCGGCGATCATGTCGCAAAAAAGCGGTAGTTCGGGACTGTGCACGCCCAAATCGCGGGCATGACTCAGGCTTTGCGGCACTTTCGGGCAATACCGGAAGTCGGCGGGCACTTCTTCGCGCCAGCGCCCGACGGTGGCCGTATCGGGGATGCGGTAATGCGTGGTGTTGTGCTCGATGGTATTGAACTGTTGCCCGTAGAAACGCACAAAATCGCGCTCTTTGGCCCCGGCCGGGTACCAATGGCCCACCCAGGGCTTCATGTTGTAGCCGGTGGCGCCGAGGTAGATGCGCGGCGGAGTCGCCGGTGTGCGGCCATTCAGGACCAGCTCGTTTTCGGGCGGATCGGGCGGCAGCGTGAAATCGACGCCGTCGAGCGAGGGGAGTTTGCCGAATTCCATGGGCCGAAATGGGTCGCCTAATCCGTGAATTTGTACCCGACGCCCCGGATAGAATGGAAATACCGGGGTTGTTTGGGATCTTCTTCAAAGTACTTGCGGAAAGCCAGGATAAAATTGTCGATCGTACGGGTGCTGGGGAACACGTCGTAGCCCCAAACGGCCTGCAGGATCTGGTTGCGGCTCACCACTTCGTTGCGGCGCTCGATGAGCAGTTTGAGCAGCATGGCTTCTTTTTTGGTAAGTACCTGCATTTCGCCGCGCCAGGTATGCGCTTCGAAAGTGCTGAACGACACCTTGTTGCGACCGAATTCGTACACGTCGGTCGCTTCGCCTTTGATGCGCTGGCTGCGGCGCAACAGGTTGTTGACGCGCAGGAGCAGTTCTTCCAGGTTGAATGGTTTGGTGATGTAGTCGTCTGCGCCTTTTTTGAGCCCGGTGATGCGGTCCTGGGCCATATCCTTGGCGGTCAGCATCAGGATAGGCACTTCGGTGTTGCTCAGGCGGACTTGTTCGGTGATGGTAAAGCCGTCGACTTCGGGCAGCATGACGTCGAGCAGGAGCAGGTCGAAATGCTGACCCGCGATCATTTCGAGGGCTTTTTTGCCGTTGGCAGTGGTGACGACTTCGTAGCCTTCCAGTTCGAGGTTGAGGCGTACGGCGTCGCGGATGGATTCTTCGTCTTCAACGAGGAGGATGCGCATGTTACAGGGTGTCAGACACTTAGGGAATGTTCAGTTTCTTCAGGAATTCATCAACAGTCCAGAGATGAAATCGTTCGTTTTGGGCGAAATGGGTACGGAATTTTAGCGTAAAAATAAGAAAAAGCGCGCCCAAACTTACGTCCGGCGCGCCCAACATACGGTCTTGTTATGAATAAGCCCGCCGAAGCGGGAAAAAGGTCTTGGTGAATTCGCCGGTACGGCATCAATCCATGCCCAGGTCGATGTCGAGCCGCTCATGCCAGGGCAGGCCGTCGAGGTTGAGGCGTTCCATAAACGGGTCGGGGTTGAACTCTTCCACGTTGAAAACGCCTTTGCCGCTCCACTTGCCTTCGAGGATCATACGCGCGCCGATCATGGCCGGTACGCCGGTGGTGTAGCTCACGGCCTGGGTGCCGGTTTCCTTGAAGGCGTCCTGGTGCGAGCAGTTGTTCCAGACGTAGTAGGTGCGGGTTTTACCGTCCTTGACGCCTTTAATACGGCAGCCGATGCTGGTAAAGCCGGTGTAGTTGGCGCCCAGTTCTTCGGGGGCGGGCAGTACGGCTTTGAGGAATTCGAGCGGGATAATGTCCACGCCTTTGTATTTGACCGGTTCGATGCCCGCCATACCGATGTTCTGGATGACGCGCAGGTGGGTCAGGTATTGTTCGGAGAAGGTCATCCAGAAGCGGGCGCGGCGCAGGGTCGGGAAGTTTTTGACCAGGCTTTCGAGTTCTTCGTGGAAGATCAGGTAGGAGCGTTTGGGGCCGATTTCGGGGTAGTCGATGTCTTTCCAGATCTCGTGCGGTTCGGTTTCGACCCACTGGCCGTTTTCCCAGTAGCGGCCTTTTTGCGTCACTTCGCGGATGTTGATTTCCGGGTTGAAATTGGTGGCGAATGCTTTGCCGTGTGAGCCGGCGTTGGCGTCGACGATGTCGAGTTCGTGGATCTCGTCGAAGTAGTGTTTGGCGGCATAAGCCGTGTAGACGGACGTCACGCCGGGGTCGAATCCGCAGCCGAGCAGGGCCAGGATGCCTTTGTTTTTATAACGATCCTGATAGGCCCATTGCCAGGAGTATTCGAATTTGGCTTCATCTTTGGGCTCGTAGTTGGCCGTATCCATGTAATTGACGCCGGTTTCGAGGCAGGCGTCCATAATGGGCAGGTCCTGATAGGGCAGGGCGACGTTGATAACCAGATCGGGCTGGAACGATTTGATCAGCGCCACGGTTTGCGGTACCTGATCGGCGTCGAGTTGTGCCGTCTGGAGGCGGGCGCCGCCGTAGGCGGCATGAATGGCGTCGGCAATGGCGTCGCATTTGGATTTGGTGCGGGAAGCGAGCATAATCTCGCCGAAGATATCGCGGTGCTGGGCGCATTTGTACGCCACCACGCGGCCTACGCCGCCAGCGCCGATAATCAATACTTTTGAAGCCATGGAATGGTTGGGTAAATGAAAAGATGCGATTTCGGGCCGGCAAAAGTAGACAGATTGGCTATTTTTGGGGGAAGATTCCCCGATAATTCACGGCTTCGGTCCGCATATTTAATCCTGACGAAACAAAATACAGGCTATTTTCGCCCTTTACCGATCGGCATGCACCCGAAAACACTCCCGGTTTTCCGGAATATATCCTTCAATCCGGCCCATATCGAGACCTATATCCCGATGGAGCCGATGCACCCGCTGGTGTTCGACCGGCTGTGCGAAGACGGCTGGTGCTACTGGGCCGATCTGATTTTTCGCCGCAATTACTGGGAATGGAGGGGCCAGCCCTGCCGGGTGGTGCTGCTTCGCATCGATTTGCAAAAATTTACCCCGAGTAAAAGTCAACGCAAGTGCCTGCGCCGCAACAGCGACCTGAAAGTACGCCGCTCGCCGCTCACGATCAGCCCCGAACACGAAGCGCTGTTCCACCAGCACGCCCAAAGGCTTCCGCACCACCGCCCACAGTCGATCTACGGCTTTTTCAGCAACTGGAGCGATATTATGCCTTGCCGGGGCGAACGGCTCGACGTGTACGAAGGCAAGCGCCTGATTGCAACCAGCTTCTATCACCTGGGCTGGGAAAGCATGGCCGGCAACTATTGCATATTCGCACCCGAAGAAACCACCCGCAGCCTGGGCACATTCACTATGCTGCTCGAAATCCAGCTGGCCAAACTATTCGGCCGACGGTATTATTACCCGGGCTTCGTGTACGACCTGCCCAGCGAATTCGACTACAAACTCAATTTCAACGCCCTGGAATATTTCGACTGGTGGGGCAACTGGTACCCGCTCGAACGCCTGCCCGTGCGCTCCTGGCGCGACGAATGGGCCGTGGCGCCACCGCTGACCGATGCGGAAATGGCGGAAATTCAACAACAAAAAAGAGAAGCCTCCGAACTGACGCCGGACGATTGGCAAAGCTATGTCCCCTATGACCCGAATGATTTGATCACTGAATGAGGAGGATTTGAGGATGCGAGGATGCGGGGATTTGAGAAAAGGGGTGTTTCTGCTCGTTGGATAAGTATCTGCCCGGAAAGGATTGCCCGGAAACCCTCAACCCTGTTTGAACTTTCGCAGCACCTCGATGACCTGCGCAATCATAGCGGGCGTAACGTCGAGGTGCGTGACGAAACGTATTGTCTGCGGTCCGAAAGCGGAAGCGACCACGCCGTTGTGCACCAGGTATTCCAAAAAAGCGGCGGGCGTATGCGGCGCTTTGAGGTCGAAAATCAGGATATTGGTTTCTATGGGCCGTACGTTGGTCACGTAGTCCAGTTCGCCCAAAGCCGCGGCCATGGTGCGGGCGTTTTCGTGGTCCTCTTTCAGGCGAGCGACATGGTTGTCGAGTGCGTACGAGCCGGCAGCGGCCAGATATCCCGCCTGACGCATGCCACCGCCCATCACCTTGCGTACCCGGCGGGCTTCGGCGATAAAATCTTTTTTCCCGATGAGCACCGAGCCGACCGGAGCGCCGAGACCTTTCGACAGGCATACGCTGATGCTGTCGAATTGTGCGCCCACCTGCTCGGGTTTGTCGCCGGTTTCGACCAGAGCGTTGAAAATGCGGGCGCCGTCGAGGTGCAGCGCAAGCCCGCGCTTTTGACATACTTCGCGGATGCTCCGGATCGTATCGAGCAGGTAAATACTGCCGCCGCCCTTGTTGCAGGTATTTTCCAGCACCACCAGCCGGGTGCGCGGCAGCCAGTCGAACAAAGGCTTGACCGCCGAATCGACCAGATCGGCATTCAGGATGCCGTTGGGCGTACGCAGGAGATTGACGGCTATGCCGCTGTTGAAGGCATAGCCGCCGACCTCGTACTGGTAAATATGGCTCATTTCGTCGCACACCACTTCATCGAGCGGGCGGGTGTGTACTTTTAGCGCGATCTGGTTGGTCATGGTGCCCGAAGGACAAAACAGTGCGGCTTCGTGGCCAAACAGGGCGGCGCACTTTTCTTCCAGGGCATTGACCGATGGGTCGTCGCGGAAAACATCATCGCCCACTTCCGCGGCAAACATGGCTTTGAGCATGCCCGCCGTCGGTTTGGTCACCGTATCGGAGATGAGGTTGATAATGTCCATGATTCGCCCTGTTTATTTCTTTTTGCCCTGTTGTTTGTTGCGTTCTTCCTGGATACGCTGTTGTTCTTTTACGGCCTGTTCGAGGCGCGCGCGGAAGCCGCTTTCCTTTTTAGGCTTTTGGCGGTTGCGTTCGAGTTGGGCGTTTATTTTTTCGTGGTCGATGAGGTAACGTTTGGTGACCACCGTCTGTCCGATGTTCAGGATGTTGCTGAAACACAGGTAGAGCGTAAGACCCGAAGCGAAGCTGTTGAAGAAGAACATGAACATGACCGGCATGAAATACTGCATGTATTTCATGATCTTCATCTGATCGTTTTGCATAGCGCCGGTGTCCATTTGTTTCATCGAATACCAGGTGTACCACAGCGTGGTAGCGACCCAGATCAGGGTGAAGGCGCTGATATGGTTGCCGAAGCCGGGTAGCATAAAGGGCAGTTTGAACGCCACGTCGTAGCTCGACAAGTCGGGCGCCCACAGGAAGCCTTCCTGCCGGAATTCGATGGCGGCCGGGAAGAAGCGGTACAGGGCAAACCAGATCGGCATTTGCAGCAGGATGGGGAAACAGCCCCCCAGCGGATTGACGCCGAATTCATTGTACATTTTCATGGTTTCGACCGACATGGCCTGCTGGTCGTCGCCGTGTTTGCGCTTCAGTTCTTCCATGCGGGGTTTGAGGGCCGACATTTTGGCCTGGCTCAACACCATGCGATAGGTAAGCGGGTACACCAGCAATTTGACCAAAAGCGTCAGCATCAGAATAACGATACCCTGGTTGCCGATGAAGCCGGCCAGAAAAACGAACATCGGCCGGATGACCCAGCGGTTGATGGCGCCGAAAATGCTGGACCCGAAAGGAATGATGTCTTCCAGCGTGACACCGTAGCTGCGCAGTTTTTTAAAATCATTGGGGCCGGTGTAGATGGCCATGTTCAAGGCGCCCCCGGCGGGGTTCTGCACCGGCAGTACGGCCGAGGTTTTCAGGATTTTCAGGTCGGGATCGGCATCGGTCTGCATCAGGGTTTCACCGGCGAAGTTGCGGAACGAAAAATCCTGTGCAATGATCGAGGTATTGAAAAACTGGTTGTTGTGCGCAAACCATTTAATCGGTTTGTCGCCCATCTGTTCGGTATCGTTTTCGCGGCAATTGCAATAGTCCGGATCACCGTCGGCGGCTTTGAAATACACCGTCGACATAGTGCGCTCGTATTGCTGGTTTTTTTCCAGTTTGTCGAGGTGATTCACCCAGGTCAGTTGCAGATTGGCCTGTCCGGCGGGGAACACCTGGTCCATGCCCACGGTAGCGACCCGGTAATCGATGTGATAGTCGTTGTCGCGCAGGGTATAGGTTTGTTCGAAATATCCGCCGCCATTGACGGGGGCTTTGAACGTGATCGAGTTGCCGTCCTGAGTAGCGGCGAAATACAGGTCGCTGGTATTCACCGATCCCGCGGCGCTGCCTTGCACCGGGATGCTGTAATCGAAGCGGTTTTTGCTGTCTTCGAGCAGGTAGACCGGGCTTTTGGCGTCGTTCCCAGCCGAGTCGCTGTTGATCTTGTCGTATTTTTTCAAAAACACTTCGCGGATACGGCCGCCTTTGCTGGTGAATACGATGCGCACCACCTCGTTTTCCAGTTTGAACAATTGCTCCTGGCCGCTGGCCGCCGGGGTAAACGCGGCGAATTTGGCGGCGAGCAGGGCGTTTTGCGCCGAATCGGCGGCAGGCGTAGGCGCGGCAACCGGTGCAGCTGCTTGCGCAGGCGCCGGTGCGGTTTGTACGGCCGTGCTATCTGGAGTGGCTGAAGCAGCCTGTTCGTCTTTCTTGGGTGCGGAATACTGCATCCAGAAGAACAGGAGCAGGAAAATCAGACCCATGCCTACATAGGTACTGAGGTTGTTTTGTTTCTCTTCCATGTAATCTGTTTGCCGGTGCGGGCGTTTGGGTGGAAATTTTTTTAAACGATGCCCGCTTTAAAGCGCCGCAAAAGTAGGATAAAACACGTCGTACCCATACGAACGCTCGAAGATTCTCCGTCAACACTCGACCGAAGGCTGATTACAGCCTACTTAAACACGGCGTACCGGCTTCCATCACTTGGGCTGAGTGTTCGCGTCAACCAGCCCTGTCCGGCGCTTTGGTCCCTGTTGCCCGGCCATTCGCTGGCCATCGTTACGGCCTGGAATCCCGGCTCCCGAGTGCTCCCCGATGCTGAAAACCGGCTGCGCAATCAGGCTTTGAAAAATGCCTTGCCGCCGCATATCGCGCAAGTGCTGCCCGCTTTGGGCGAAGGCGACGCGGGCGACTGGCCCCCGGAGGAGAGTTGGGGTATAATGGATATTTCGCTGGAAGAAGCTGCCCGCCTGGCGGCGCTTTTTGAGCAAAATGCCTTTGTGTTTGTTGAAAAAGACCAGGCAGCCGTGCTTGTCTGGGTAAGATGACGATCATCAAGAACATGGTTGGGATTTTCTGCCGGCGTGAGAAAATCCCAACCATGCTCTTTACAAAAAAAATTACGCCCAAACCGGAATTCCCCCGGAACTTCGCCCTCCTAAAATTTGACCATATCGACCAATGGATATTTCCAAGATCCCTTCCCCCTGTTTTGTACTCGACGAGGCGGCCCTCCGCCGCAATCTGGAACTGATCGGCCGCGTACAGCGCGAAGCTGGCGTGCAAATTATTCTCGCGTTTAAAGGCTTTGCCATGTGGAGCGCTTTCCCGCTGGTGCGCCAGTATGTGAGCGGCGCCACGGCTTCCTCACTGAGTGAGGCGCGTTTGTGCTACGAGGAAATGAAAACCGAGGCGCACACCTATTCTGTGGCGTATTTGCCGCGCGAATTCAACCAGATCCTCAAAATTTCGAGCCATATCACCTTCAACTCCCTGTCGCAATACCGGCGTTTTAAAAAACGACTGGAGCGTTTCCCGGAGCACGTCAGCCCCGGCTTGCGCGTCAATCCGGAATGGTCGCCCGTCGAAACCGCCCTGTACAACCCGGCCTCGGCGGGGTCGCGACTGGGCGAGGTGGTCGAAAACCTCAAAGGGAAATTGCCGGAGGGCATCGAAGGGCTTCATTTTCACGTGCTCTGCGAATCGACGAGTTACGACCTCGAAAAGGTGCTGGAAAACTTTGAGCTACGCTTCGGCCGCTTTTTCCCGCAACTGAAATGGGTCAATTTCGGCGGCGGCCACCTCATGACCCGCGAAGGCTACGACGTGGAGCACCTCATCCGCGTGCTGCGGGCGTTCCGCGAGCGGCACCCCCACCTGCATGTGATCCTCGAACCCGGTAGCGCCTTTGCCTGGGATACCGGCGTTTTGGTGGCAACCGTACTCGATATCGTCGAAAACAAAGGCATCAAAACCGCCATTCTCGACGTGTCGTTTACCGCCCACATGCCCGATACCCTCGAAATGCCCTATCGCCCCCGCATCCGCAACGCGCACCTCGATCCTTCCGAAGGGCGATACCGCTACCGCCTCGGCGGCGTGAGTTGCCTGAGCGGCGACTTTATGACAGAATATGGCTTCGACAAGCCGCTCAAAACGGGTCAAAAACTCGTCTTCGAAGACATGATCCACTACACTATGGTCAAAACCACCACCTTTAATGGCGTGACGCACCCGTCTATCGCCATCTGGCACGAAGATGACCGGCTTGAAATCGTAAAAAGATTCGGATACCGGGATTATAAAACCCGCTTATCATGAAGGAGGGTTGATGAGGTTGATAAACCTTATAAACCTCATCAACTTCATCAACCCTAACTCCCCCTGTTATCCTTATGCAAAAATAAAATAAAGCATAAGCATGAGAGCGATGGTAGCTACTGCCACGATGATCATGAATTTTTTGTTGTCTTCACGATCCTGTTTGGCAAAAACATTCTTTTTAGTGGATTTGATTTTCGATGCCATGAGAACTGAATTTTAAATTATTTGAGGATTCGAAGATTTGAAGATTCGAGGATTCGACTCATCACTCATCACTCATCACTAACTAAGTCCTTGTTCGCGGAATAGGCGGTTGAGCCAGCGCAGCATGGCGAATAGGGCCAGGGAGGCGATGGCGAGCAGGACGAAATTTACCCAGAAGAAATTGGCCTTGTCGTCGTAGCGGTCCCACATGGTGGCCAGTACGCCGCTGAGTTTGTTGCCCAGCGAGGTGGCCAGTTGCCAGCCGCCCATCATCAGGCCGGTGATGTGGCGGGGCGCCATTTTCGATACCATCGAGAGACCCATGGGGCTGAGGCACAGTTCGCCCACGGTAATGACGGCGTAGGTGGCAATGAGCCACCAGGCCGAGGCCTTGACGGCGCCATTGTGGCAGGCGTATACGGCGGCAATGGTGACGAGTGTCGACAGGGCAGAGATCACCAGACCCCAGCCGATTTTGGCCGGTGTGGTGGGTTCTTTGCCCCTTTTGCGCAACCAGGCGAAGAAAAGAATCAGCAAAGGGGTAAATGCGATGACAAAAAAAGGATTGACCGATTGGTACAATTCGGTCGACACCAGCGACAGGCTTTCGCCCTTGGGCGGGCGCTCAGCCGCCGGAATATTGATGAAATAGGGATCGACATTGGGCTCCTTGATAATTTTCCCTTCCGCATCGCGGCTGGTGCGAAACTGGTGGTCGTATTTGGGCACCAGGGCCGTGTCGTTTTTGACCTCCTGCACGAGCCGCAACGCTGAAGCCATGGGTTCCACGACGGCCGGCATGCTGCGATCGGTGTAAAACTCCGCCCAGGTCGTGAGCGCGGTGCCGTTCTGCTTAAAAACCGCCCAGAACACGATCACCACGCCGTAGATCGCCAGCAGCGATTTGATACGCGGCTTGTCTTCGGGCTGTGCCTTCCGGAGCGTCCAGAGGTAAAAAGCGATCACCGGGAGGCTACCGAAAATAAAGGCGTCGGTGGAGTTGGAACCGAAAATATTGTCGGGAATCATCCAGCCGGCAAAACCCGTCACGATAGCCGGCAGCAGTACCGACGACAACAGAACGCCCACGCCGGCCTCGCCTGCCACGGCGGGTTTGCGCACGTCGGCATGGCGGTAGTGCCGCATACCAATCAGGAAAACGCCCACGCCGAGGAACATACCGATACCCGCGGCGGCAAAAGCGGCGCCCCAACCCACGTTCCAGCGCAGCCAGGCGGCGAAGAAATTGCAAATGAAAGCCCCGATATTGATCCCCATGTAGAAGATGTTGTACCCGGTGTCTTTCATCGTTTTGTACTGCTCCTCGTTGTAGAGGTTGCCGAGCAAAACGGAGATATTGGGTTTGAAAAAACCGTTGCCCAGGATCATAATACCCAGGGAGAGGTAGAAAGTGGTGAGGTTGTTCGGGATGGCGAGCATCAGATAACCGATGCCCATCAGTATGCCGCCGAGAATGATGGAGCGGCGATAACCCAGCACTTTATCGGCCAGAAGACCCCCGATGAACGGCGTCAGGTACACCAGTGCGATGAAGGTGCCGAATATGTCGGAAGCATCGCCGCGGTCGAAGGCCAGGCCCCCTCTTTGCGCGTCGGTCATGTACAGCATAAAAATGCCGATCATGAGGTAATAACCGAAGCGTTCCCACATTTCGGTGAAAAAAAGGAAGGGCAAACCCGAGGGATGTTTTGAAAACATGAGCGTTGGTCAGACGTTTGATGAAAAAGCAATGGTGCTGCCGGCAAAAATAGAAGCCAAAAGCAGATCAGCGCACTATTTTTGCCGGCCCTTTCCAGCTTTCATATTTTCGCCACCCGAATTCTGAAAAATGTCGACAAAATCGTTGTTCTCCACCCTCGTTTTCCTGTGCCTCGGTCTCGTTCTGCAGGCGCAGCAGCCCAAAGAAAAAAATCCCGCCGGCCAACCCATCCAAAATTCCTCCGGTCCGTCGATGGCCGCGCCGGCGCCCAAAGAGACTGACAGCGTGATGGTCACCATCATTCTGAAACACCAGCAAGACAAAAACCTGATGGAAATTCGCCGTATCCTCGAGGCGCAGGGCTTCTGGGACCAGTTTCCGCCCAAAGACGCCCGCGTCGTTTCCTGGACGCTGGCCGTGGGCCTCGGCCATATCATCGTACTGCAGATTCCGGCCGGCTCCATCCGACGGCTCAACCTGGCCATCGAAAACGGCGCATGGGGCGCTTTCGATACGGAAATTTACATCTCCTACGACTACCAGTCGATCTGGCAATCGTACATCGAGGCGCGGGAAGAAGCGCGCGAGGAGCGGGAAGAGGATAAAGACTAAACCTCAGAAATCCTCAAAATAGGTCCGGGCATTGCGGCCCACATTGCGCTGCATTTCCGTCGCATCGTGGTAGTTGTCGCCCTGAAACTGCTCGCCGGCATTGCGCTTGTACAATTCGCGTTCCCAGCGCGGGTTGTTGATCTCGCCCCTTGCGGTCGAGTGCAGCAAGATAAAATCTTCGCCGGCCAGCGTCGGGTTGTAGAACAGAAACTTGACGTTTTTCTGATTGGTTTTCGGGAAATTGTAATACACCCAGATCTCGTAAGGCGGCGCGCTGGGGTCGTCTTCGACGTGTATCAAATCGTCGGGCCGGCCGTAGCGCAGGTAAATCACCCCCCGGGCCGTTTCAAAGCCGCGCCCGAAACCCGTGTTGAACTTTTGGTCGACCTGCCCTGCCACTTCCATGTATTCGCGGAACGACTGCTCCGGATTATTCGGGTCGCGGCGCATAAAATGACGGAACAGGAAGTAGCGCATACTTTTCATATCGCCACCCAGAAGCAGGTTTTTGACCGTCTCGTTGTCGTCGCCTTCCAGCGTCGGTGAAATGGCTTTGAGGCTGTAACGCAGATTTTCCTCCGACAAATCCTGCACAAACTGCTTCGACACCAGGTCGTCGGTCAGCTCGGTTTCTTCGATCGTCAGAAAAGGGTTGCTGCGCTGGAAACTCACCTTGCGCGACGTCAGCAGTTCGTTGGTCGCATTGCGCAGCTCGACCGTCAGGGAATAGTTTCCGCTCGGCAGGTTTTTGATGTCCATTTGTACCAGCACGGCATCGATCGGGGAGGGCGCCTTGCGTTGGTTGCCGATGGAGATCAGGGCCGTCACACCATTGCCTTTTTCTTTTTCGATAAAATAGCGGACGAGGTAGATGCCGCCGGCTGCAATGGTTTTGTCGGAATGGTAAATTTCGGCGTAAAACGCCAGTTTGGTCGAGCCGCGGTCGTAAAAAGAGAAAGGGAGGGGTTCGAGGAAATAACCGTTTTTATTAAAAGGCCCCTCCGATTCGTCGGGCCGGAAACTGCGCAGCAGCTGAATGCCGGACAAATGAACGGCGGCATCCGTCACATTTACTTCAAGGGGCGCCGTGAACTGATCCTGGTTGTTGGGGTCGTAGATGTCCTGAAAACTGATTTCCAGTTGATAGTTGCCATTGGGCACGAACAGGCGCTTGACGTCGAGCAGTTCTTTGGGAAAAGGCACGGGCGGACTGCTCATGCGGTATTTTTCGTAGGTCACAACCGTTTCGCCCGATTTGATCAGAATCAGCACATCGACGCCGGCCTGCAGCGACAGGCTGTCGATGGGTTTGAACGTCACAGTGGCGGCGGCAATTTCGATATTGATCTCGATGTAGGGTTTTTCGGGCGTGGCATAAGTGGCAAAGGATACGCCGGCATCGAGGGCCAGTGCCGGCCGGGCGCTCAGGAGCATCATTCCCAGCGCCATTGCAAAGAAAAAGGGACGACTTTTCATAGCCAGTATGGTTTTATTCGTTGATGTAATAGCGGCTTTACGCTTCAAAAGTCAGGTTTCCGGGGCGGAATTCCCGGACAAGTTTTGGCAAAAGTCAGGTTTCCGGCCTGCTTCTTTCACCTCACCCGATTCAAAGATAAATCTATTTCAACACGTAACTGATCCGGCCGCCGGCTTTTAGCCGAACGGCCCAGGCGTGGCGTTTGGCGTCGTATTTACCCAGTTCGGCCTTGCTCAGGCTGAAACGCTGGGTTTCGGTTTTTGAACCTGAAAAATCGCCCGTCACATACACCCAGCCCGTATTTTTTTCCGCTTCGAGTTGCAATTCGCGCAGGCGCCCGCCGGCCCGTACGGCGCTGACCAAAATCGCCCCGTCGGCCCGCAGGTGCTCGAACGATACGTCCTGCCAGTCGGCGGGTACGGCCGGGAAAACCTCGATTTGGCCCTTCCGGCTTTGCAGCAACATTTCCTGCACGCCCGCCGCAAAGGCGAAATTGCCTTCCAGCGTGACGGGCCGGTAGTGAAAATAGGAATATCCTTTTGCGGTCTGGTCGCCGTTGAGGTGAAACGAATTGACCGACACGAAGGCTTCTGCAAATATGCGCAGGGCTTCGCGCGCGCCCTCGCCGTCGCGGTTTCGGGCGCGCAGGTTGGCCAGCCAGGCAAAGGAATAGCCGGTCCATTGGCTGGTGCCGGCCGAGTCGAGCCGGGCCAGGGTGGCGTCGATTACTCGCTGCGCGGTGTCGTCTTCCGACCAGTCGATCAAACCCAGGGGATGGATCGCCATCAGGTGCGAAAAATGCCGGTGGCTGTGGCGATAAGGCAGGTCGGGGGCGATCATCAGGGCGCCGTCGGCTTCCACGGCCAGCGGCGGCAATTCGGCTGCCCGGCGGCGCCAGTGTTTGGCCTCTTTCGGCAACTTCATTTCGTCGGCCAGCTCGGCTGTTTTTTGAAAAACAAACAGGCAAAGCGCCAGATCGTAATTGGTCAGGGTGTTGGGCCACCAGGCTTGCTGAGTGTTGTCGTGTATCTCCGGCGACGACGACAGGGGCAAAACCCGATCGCCTTTTTGATCGATAAAAGTCAGTTGTTCGAGGTGGGTGGCAGTGCCTTTCAGCCAGGGCCAGGCGTGAAAACGCAGAAAGCGGCGATCGGCCGAATAGCGCCATTGCCAGTAAAAATGCTGCGCCAGCCAGGCCGAGGTCGTGGGCGAACAGGCATATTGGATCCAGCCGCCCATGGGCTCGCCGGTCAGGGTCTCGACGCCGGGCACGTTCAGCCCCGTGGTGCCGAAATACCGGCGGGTATAGTCGAGGTGCGCCAGTTCGTTGCTTTCCAGATGCCGCCAGTAAGCGCTGGCCTCATCAAGATGGTTGGCTGTGTAGGCGGGCCAGTAGCTCATCTGGGTGTTGAGGTCGTGGTGGAGGTCGCCTTTCCAGGGCGGCAGCCGGCCGTTGTCGACGGTCCAGATGGCTTGCAGACTGATCATCGGCGCATCTTCGCGGGCGACACAACCAAACTTGTACATGTCGCGGTAGTACTGCCTTTCGATCAGCGAATCGGGCAGCCGCAGCGTCGATTTGCCCCAATAACCGGTCCACCATTTGCGGCTTTCTTCGAGGGAGCGGGCAAACCCGCGCGGCAGGGCGTCTTGCACGATTTCATGAGCGGTCGGAATATTGGGCTTTTGGGCAAAATGGCTGGAAATACTCCACACGCCTTCGATCCAGCCGTCTTTTTCCTGCCAGGCCAATGCCACTTCGTACGAAAATCCGCCGTAACAGATCTGGCGATAGACCAGCAAGTTTGGGCCCTGAGATTTCACTTCGCCTTGCCGGTATCCGAGCCGAACCAGGTCGTCGCCCTCCACGGAGCCGCCGGGAGCCGCCTTGGCGTCGCCCGAATAGGCCGGCGGGACCAGTTGAGGGGCGGCGTTCTCACTGCTTTTTACCCTGAACCAACCCTCGCGCCGGTCGGCATGTACGAAGGTTTCAAAAACCGGGTTGTTTTTCCTGCTCAGGGTCGTCAGTCCACCCGACAAATCGAGTCGACAGGAAACCGATAAGGGGTAGGGATTGGAAAATTCAAGCGCGGCGCCGGGGAGTTTGGTCGGTCCGGGTTCGCTTTCATAGGGCGAGTCGAAATAACGCTGCACGAGGCCGTAGTCGTTTTGCTTCACTTTCTCGGCTACCCAGGCATACCGGAATTCGGGCCGGTCGAGCCCGGCCATGGGCCGAAGGTCCCAGAGATCGGCGCGGTCAAGCGAGAGGCGCAGCCGGCCTTCGCGCTGCCAGACGAGACAGCCCATCAGGCCATTGCCCATGGGCAGGCCTTCGTCCCAGCGACCGGGTACATTTTCAAAAACAAGATCGTGCTCCGGACGGGGCTGGGCCGAAACCATCAGGGGCGACAAGCACGCCAGTGTGAGGAGGAGTAGGAGGTGTTTCATAAGTTGGACGGGTTTTGGGTTTTAGGTGTTGGGTTTTGGGTTTTGGCGAAAAGGTACATTTCTGCTCTCGGGAGCTGTCACGAGGCAAAGCCTCGCGCGAGCGGTGGTGTTGCGGGTGTTGGGTTTTGGCGAAAAGGTGCATTTCTGCTCTCGGGAGTTGTCACGAGGCAAAGCCTCGCGCGAGCGGTACATGGTTGACTAAAACGCGCATCATGCATACCCCGAGAGCAGAAATGCACCTTTTACCCAAAACCCAACACCAAATACCCAGCACGTCATTTTCCGTGTGTTCAAGGAATAATCCCTGAATATGAAGCATACCCCGAGAGCAGAAATGCACCTTTTACCCAAAACCCAACTCCCAAAACCCAACTCCCAAAAACCAGCACGTCATTTTCCGTGTGTTCAAGGAACAATCCCTGAATATGAAGCATGACTCGAGAGCAGAAATGACCCTTTTTGCCAAAACCCAACTCCCAAAACCCAACTCCCAAAACCCAACTCCCAACATCTATTTCATCATTAAAATGACCGACGAAGGGTGTTCCGGCGTGCAATAGATTCGGTGCATGGCTTTGATAAAATCCTCGTCGCGGGCCTGGTAAATGTCGATAAACTGTTGCGGGTTGCGGTCGGCCAGCGGGAACCAGCTGCTCTGCACCTGGATCATAATCCGGTGGCCGGGCAGGAAGGTATGGGCGACGTCGGGCAGTTCGAATTTGACCTGGGTCGGCGTGTTGGGCGTGAATGCTTCGGGTTTTTCAAAACTGTTGCGGTAGCGCCCCCGGAAGATTTCGCCGCGCACCAGCATCTGATAGCCGCCCAGGGGCACGCCGTTTTCCCGGCCGCGCATCGTATCGGGATATACATCGATCAGTTTGACTACAAAATCGGCGTCGGTGCCCGTGGTGCTCACCCAGAGGTCGGCGATGACGGGGCCGGTCACGGTCGTCGCCTCGCTGAGCGGCGCGGTGCTGAACGTTACGACGTCGGGGCGGCGGGCGGCGAAGCGCTGATCGTCGCACATGTACTCGCGGGTGCGGCTCAGGTGCACGTCTTCGGTATACGGCACGGGGTGCGCCGGATCGCTGACGTATTCGTGATAGTTGTTGCCCGCTTGTGGCGGACGGTTGCCGAGGCCGCGATCCGGCTGGAAAAAATACCGGGTCGGCCGGGCATTTTGAGGGGGCCACTGGGTGTATTGTTCCCAGCGGTTGGCGCCGGTGAGGAAAATGCTGGCTTCGGGCAGGGCGAGGGAGCCTTTGTCTTTGAGGTAGTATTCAAAAAAGGGCAGTTCGATGTTTTCCTGGTAATATGGCGAGGTTTTTTGTCCGAATACCACGTTACCCAGGCGTTCGCCGCCCGTGCGCGCCCAGCCGCCATGTACCCAGGGACCCATTACGATGCGGTTGCTGGCCGCCGCCGGGTTTTGCCCTTCGATGGCTTTGTACAGGTTCCAGGCGCCCCAGCAGTCTTCGGCGTCGAACAAGCCACCCACGGTGAGCACGGCCGGCCGGATGTTTTTCAGGTGCGGCCGAGGGTTGCGCGCCTGCCACCAGGCGTCGTAGTCGGGGTGCGCCATCAGGTCGTTCCAGAACGGAATGTTTTTCATGCCCAGTTTTTCGCTGAAATTGCGCAAAGCGCCGGTCCGCAGATAAAAATCGTAGTTGTCGGGTGTTTTCCAATCGGAAAAACCCGGCGAACCCTGCATCGTGGGTTCGGGGCGGGGTTTGCCGAAGCCGGAATAAAACGAAAAGGCATCCATCAGCATGAACGCCCCGTTGTGGTGAAAATCGTCGCCGACAAACCAGTCGGTCACCGGCGCCTGGGGCGATACGGCCTTGATGGCCGGGTGGTTGGCCAGGATGGCCATAGTGGCGTAAAAACCCGGATAAGAAATGCCCCACACACCCACGCGGCCGTTGTTGTTGGGCAGGTTTTTAACCAGCCAGTCGACCGTATCGTACGTGTCGCTGGCCTCGTCGACGTCTTTGGCGGTCTTTTTTTGCGGATTGTGTGGCCGGACGTCTTCAAAAACGCCCTCGCTCATGTAGCGTCCGCGCACGTCCTGAAACACAAAAATGTACCCCGCGCGCACCATCGCCATGTTCTGGATGCGGTCGGAGAAAGCCCCGACCCCGTACGGCGCGCAGGAATACGGTGTGCGGCGTAACATGATGGGGTATTGGCGCGTCTGGTCTTTGGGCAGGTAAATGGAAGTAAACAACTGCACGCCGTCGCGCATCGGGATCATGACTTCCCTTTTGTAATAATTCTGGTGGAGAAAAAGCGAATCGGCGTTTTGCGCCCCGGCAAAAGCGGCCAGGGTACAAAAAATCAGGAGCAGCAGGCGAGTTTTTGACATGGCAGTAAATGTTGTTGGTCGGGAAATTTGCGCCCAAAATCGGGAATAAACTGCAATTCAAACTTTTCCGGAATTTTCCTGCAACCTCCGGCGTTCGATGTCTGTCTATTGGTTCATCATTTTTTACTGACAATTCTTTTTTCAACGATATGAAAACGATCTTCTCTCTTTTGCTTTCCCTGACGCTCTCCGCAGCAGCGTTTGCCCATACCGCCGCCTTCTTCCCGCAAACCGAAGTGGAAGTGGTCATCACCCAAAAACGCGTCCTGCTCATCACCGACGAACTGCCGGTCAAAAGCCTGGCCGTGCAGGTGATCGATGCCGCCAACCGCGTCGTCAAGGAAAAAAACTTTACCTCTAAAACCGCCGACTGGGCGCTCGATGTAAGCGACTTGCCCAACGGTACCTATACCCTCCAGGTAGGCGATCAGGCCCCCGTCGCTTTTGTCAAAACCGACGCAGCCGGCGCCTTCCGCGCGACCCTCTGACCCGACCAGATCGAATAACACACATCTATGAAAACAAATCAGGAGTCTTTCCGCGTGCGGAAAGGCTCCTGTTGTTTGAAGGGTTGATAAGGTTTATTGGTGGGGCCAGTTTTCGCGGTGCATTTCAAATTTTACCTCCCCTTTGTTGACCATGCCGGCGCGCTGCCATCCCTGCCGCGTGTAAAATTCCTCGGCGCGGGTACCGGGCGCAGTTCCGAGCCAAACCGGCTTGTCTGTTTGGGAAAAATACCAGTCGAGCATCATCCGGTGCAGCTGTTTGCCGATGCCGGTGGATTCGTAGTCGGGGTGTACGAACAGGGCCCAAATGTTGTGCTCCTGCATATCTGCAATAGCAAAACCTGCCACCACATCTTCCACGACGCAAACCCAGCCCCTGCCGCGGCGGGTGATAAATTCGGCGCAATCGGCATCGGTCACCAGGCCGGGATCCGACAGGCGGTTTTCCCGAACGGCATTGCGCACGACCTGTATTCCGGGGATATCGTCGATAGTGGCTACACGAAAGATCACGTTCTAACGCCGTTTAAATGCCAGTGTATTGCCGCGCCCGCCGATCATCGACAGTTCGAGGGTTTGCGCGTTGGCCTTGACCACGGTGTAACAAACGATGTCCTGACCGATCACCGAGAGGCAAGGCGTCGGCGCCACGGGATTGCAGTCGGCCGGGCATTTGGGAAAAAACTGGTAAGACGCCTGCGTGGCCACTTTGCCGTCGTACGATTCCGTGTACATTCCGTTTTCGATGCGCAGGCTGGTTTTCGGGTCGTCGGTCGATACCCATTGGCCCGTGATAGCCTTTGCCATGCGGGCGTCGGCGCCGCTCAGGAAAGGATCGTCGTGCGATTCCTGGGTATAGGTACCGTCGGCACGCACGTTGTGGCCGAACCCGCAGCTGGCGTCGTCGCCTTCCAGGGTTTTGATGTCAAGGGTTTCGCGGCCGAATACGAATTGCAGGCGACAGACGCCGCCGTATTCGCTGGTCTGATACTCGTAGGTATTGACGCCCGTCAGTTTGGCCACGCCCTCCATCGAGCCCTGGTTGTGCGCCGGCGGACCCGCCACCACCGACAAACTGAAACGGATACTTTCAGCGCCGGCCATGCTGACCCGGAGCTCGCCCGAACCGCCCTCGCCGGGCAATTCGTAGGCATACGTGCCGGTCAGGGCCAGGTAGGCCTCTTCTTCTTCCGGGGCGTCTTCGGCTTCGGCGGCAATGGCCAGGTGTTCGATCTCCTGGATCACCGATTTGGCCATTTCACCCAGTTTCGGGTCGTTTTCATAGGGTTTGGCAGCCGCTACAATCGCCTGCTGCATGGCCATGCGCGTTTCAATGCTGCCGTATTTGTCCTGCAACAACACACTGTCGCGCAGCAAATACAACCAGCCGATCACGTGGTCCTCGCCCTTTTCATAGGTGGCGTTGAATTGCCCCAGCACGGCCTTGGGATTTGTTAAAAAGGCGTCTTTCACGGCCACGGCCTCGCCGACGCAGGCCGCGCTGCCGCATTGGGTGAACTTCGCCCAGGCGTCGGGCTCCTGCCGGCAGGCAATAAAAGTGAACAAGGAAAGGAAGAAGATGGAAAAGATGGTTTTCATAAATGATGATAGTAGATTTAAAATCAATTTGTTAAAAGGTTTTATTTCTTCAGATAGTCATGCAATTTTCCCGTTAAACGGCGCAATATCGCTTGAATTCAATTGAGTATCCCCCCGCCCCCCCCTGGGCAAACGCATTAAAATAAGAACAGACCGCCGTAGGTATGCAGGTGACTACCCCAAACATTTTTTGGGAAATCAGGCGGGCCGTTACAAGGGAGCAAAATCAGGTGTGCAAAGCAAAAAATCCGCGCCAATCCGTGTTGTCCGTGTCATCCGCGTGACTATCCACACTTCCGAAACCTTCGAAAAAGAAACGAGGAAATACGAGGTATAAACAAGGATCACGGGGAATGGATAGCCACGCGGATGACACGGATGACCCGGATTGGCGCGGATTTTCAAAAGGGTTTTTCCTTTCCACAACATAAATGGTCAATAGGGTCTTTCCGAGCTCTTCCCGTATTTTCCTTTCCTAAGCCGATGAAGATTTTAATGCGTTTGCCCTGGGGGCGGGGGGCCGGTGGATCGTTTT
>JAEUUU010000092.1 GCA_016787345.1 Saprospiraceae bacterium
TGGGGTGACCACTTCCCCGAACTAAAATCCAGAATTGTCTCTATTCAAGCAGCCGACTCTAACCATTTGTGGGTAGTTACGCCAACGTCAGGGCTGTTGTGGGTTCAAATTTATAAGGGAACTGTACAGGACGTTGTTGTGATGAACCAAAAATTAAAAAAACCAATTGACAATATTCAATCTATTTTTAGAGAACCCAACGGTCGATTGTGGATGGCTACAAACCATGGTATTTATGGATTAAATACCGACTGGTCGGTCATGCATATTGACCATACGTATGGTCTTGCAGCCGATGATGTGAATGCAGTAGCCGTGCAAGGCGATACATTGTGGGCAGGAACCGTAGCGGGTTTGAGTCGTATCGTTTTATCCTCGCTCAGGGGAACCAGTGAATACCCAACTTTGATCGCTGGATTGAGATATACTCAAAACGAAATAGTATATAACTTCCATCTCCTTGACTCATTAACGTCTCGCAGGTTTACCAGTTTGCCAGCAAATGCGAATTTGGTGGAATTCGACTTGGCAGGATTAGATTTTACAAGTCGAGGCAACATGAACTTTGAATATGTAATCCGCTCAGAGTTGCCTCCCTGGTATTATTGGACGCCGCAGAATATTGCCGAATGGATCAAAAACGGATTCGCAGTAAAAGAAGATACCATCTTTCTTGAAAAAGGTACGCTTAGTTTTGGTGTGGAGATGCCTCCTGGGCAATACTATCTCAAGATATATGCTATTTCCGGGATGGGCGTCAGAAGTAACTATCCCACTGATTGGACTATTCTAATGGCGCCGCATTGGTATGAGACAATCTGGCTGGCACTCAGCATCGTCGGAATGATCGGGTATGGTTTATATAAGTACCGAAAGAATCAAGTCTTTGTTGAAGAAGCTGATACCCAAATTTTAAAACTAAAATTATTAACTCTGCAATCACAAATAGATCCTCACTATATTGGGAATACCGTAAACGCTATTCAAAAGTTTTTTTATCCGTTTGACTTAATCAAGGCTAGCCTATATGTTTCGTCCTTCACAAGGATGCTGCGCCAATCCATGCGCTTCGCGAAGTCAAGTTTTATTCCTTTTAAAGATGAACTCAATTTTATTACTGATTATCTCGCGATTTCAAAGCTAAGCGCCAGACATGAGTTGAATTATGAATTTGAAGGTATAGACCTCATTCCTGAAGATTATCCATTCCCTGTAATGATATTGCAACCTTTTATTGAAAATGCTGTGCTTCATGGAGAAGCAGAGAGCGGGCCCTCTCTAATCACTGTTAAGTTTGAGCCCTATTCTTATGAAACGATAAAATGCACTATCATAGACAATGGGCCGGGTATTCGAAAAAAATCCTTGGAAAAGCGCCAGCAACCCAATAAAAACAATTCGAGAGGCTTGGGTATTATTTCTGAAAAAATAAAAGTAATAAACACACTATACGGCGCCGATTTGGCCTGTACGATCACAGATCAATCTGATGATATCCCTCCAACTCATGGAACAAGAATAGAAATTACATTCAGAAGACCCAATATGGAACGAATGAATTAGAACATGTTTAAATTTCATTGTCGCGCAGCAACAATAACAAAAAAGGCCCGATCAGAACGATCGGACCTTTTTTTGTGGAGGATACCGGATTCGAACCGGTGACCTCTTGCATGCCATGCAAGCGCTCTAGCCAGCTGAGCTAAACCCCCATTTGCGTAAAGCGGCTGCAAAGATAAAGGTCCCCAAAATAAAACACCAAGCCTTGCGCTATTTTTTTCTTACGGTAATGGAAATTGCCTCGATCGTCTTGCCGCTTTTTTGATCGGTGCCGCAAAGCGCACCGTTTTTGCCGACGACAGGCTTGGTTTGTCCTTTGAGTCGGACGGCATATTCGAGCTCGTACTTGGCAGCATTGGCGCCTTCGAGTTCGGCAGCGAAACCCAGTAGCCGCTTTTTGCTGTCGCCACCCACGTATTCACCTTCTTTTTTGCTTTGTACGATACCGACACCGGCAACATTGGTCTTGTAACGGATTTTCAGGCCGTTCTGCGCCGATTTTAAGCGCAGCGTCATGCCGACTATTTTTCGCGCCGGTTTAAAATCACCGGCCCATTGACCAGCCATCAGGGGCACGTCGCCGCCCGGACTGAATTTTACAGAACCTTCAATCTGGGGGACGCTGCCTGCTGCCGGCGCTTTGGCATCCAGGGCATTCTTAACCGCCAAACCGGCGTCGATGCGGCCGAAGCCGTAGTAGATGCTGTGTCCGTTGCTGTCGTATTCGCCGGCGCCTTCGTCGATGCGGGTGCAGGATTTTTTGATCAACTCCTTGACCTGTTTCGACGTCAGATCGGCATTGGCAGCGAGCATGAGGCCGACGACGCCAGCCATGCCCGGACAAGCGCCCGAGGTGCCGCCGAAGGTATCGGTGTAATCGCCGTCCTGATACCCGCCTTTGGAAAGGCGGTCGACGGTGCGCAAGCCCGTGCTGATGGGCGCCGGATGACTGAATGGTTTCCAGCCGAAATCGCCACTGGGGAAACAGACCCACACGGCATCGCCGAAGTCGCTGTACACGCTGCGGCGGCCAGTGTCGTTGCAGGCGGTCACGGCGATTACGCCGGGGTAGCTGGAATAACCGTCATTGACGGTGTCTTCGTTGCCGTTGCCGGCGGCGAAAAGAATTACGCAGCCTTTCCCGTTGCGGCCTTTATTGAGAGCATAGTCGAGCGCCAGGCGGGTAGAGTCGGGGAGGGGCGTGCTGCGGTTGTGGACGGGGTCGGAGGGGTTCCACCATTCGCCGTCGGTGGGGCCCCAGGAGCAGGAGATGACGTCGGCGCCGTGGTCGGCGGCCCAGGCGAAAGCATTGGCTTCGGCCATGCTGCCAAGGCCGCTGCGCAGTCGGATGGGCATCAGGAAAGCCTCGGGGGCCGTACCGGAGGCGCCGTCTTTGAGGCCGGCAGCGCAGGCCATGCCGGCGCAGGCGGTGCCGTGGTTGTCGCCCTCGGCTTGCGGGCGCGGGTCGGTGGTGTTGGTCGTGGCATCGTAGGCATGCACGATGCGACCCTTGAATTCGGGGTGATCGATTTCAATGCCGTCGTCGATGACGGCGATGGTGACGCCTTTGCCGCGCGTCTGTGCCCATGCGGCTTCGATGTTGACGTGGGCGTCGACGGTTTTGTCTTTGATGGTCGTTTTGGCGAGGTGCCACTGGCTTTTGTGGATGACTTTATAACGCCGCTCCTGTACGAGCTCTGGGTGGCAATATTCGACGTTTTTTTCCTCCAGTATTTTTTCGGCCATCTCAAAAACTTTCAGGCCGGTGCCTTCGCTGGCTTCCACGAAGTAGGAATTGGGGGCAAAGGGCAGTTTGTTTTTAATTTTCAGGTTGTATTTGGTCAAAACGGCGAGACAATCTTCCTCGGAGGTTTTGTCCAGAAATTTGACAAAGAAATTTTCGGTGTACAACATCACCTCGCCGCTATCGGCATCCTGCAATACGCGCCCGGCAAAGCGGATATTTTCCTCCTCTTTCAATGCCGCACGCGTTTCGTCGCGCTGGGCTGTAGCGGCCGAAACGGACTCCAGGCCTTCGGTCGGTGCAACACGCCGCACCGTGACGCCGGCTTCGGGGAATGCCGCCACTTCGGTGGTTTCTTTGATCAGTTCGCGACTTTTGCGGCTCATGGCCACTTCCTCAATCTGCTGGTTGTCTTTCGTCCGGATGACGACCATATCGGGGCTTTCAACCAGCTCGATCGTCTTGCCCTTTTTGCCGCCGTATTTGACTTTATACATGATAAAACGGAATTGAATAGTGATAGTTTTGGGTTGATTAGGGTTGATGAGGTTTATAAGGGTTTATAGAGCCTGCCATGTTTGGGCCTGGCGGCGCGAAATAAAAAACAACTTGCAGATTCGACATGAAGCCGGTTGTGCAAGTTGTTTTTTTAACGACAATGGCCGGGACTCTGTTTCAATTTGCCGGGAAAATCTATCCGGGCGGGTGCATCTTTTCCGCTTTCTTCACCCAGGCGACAAATGCGTCGCCGGCGATGACGGTGCTCATAAACAGGTAGCCTTTGTTCATCTGGTACCGGACGTCTTTTTTGACAGTGCGCAGGAATGCCTGGTGCCAAGAATACCGCCGCCCGACAAGGCAACCGGCGGAGTAGGGGCCGACGAGATCGGGCGTTTTGTTGGGACTGGTGGAGTGCTGGTTGATCCCGAAGGTTTTGCCGATATCGATCGGATCGTTGGCCGAACGTTTGCCGTCCTGATTGAGGTCGCGGTGCACCTTGAGGTTTTCACGCTGTACGAGAGCGGGTTGCCAGCCCTGGTGCAAGCCATCGACCCAGGCTTTGTATTGGCCGAAAGCGATACGGGCCGCGCCCTGCGGATTGAGCGGGTTTTTGGTGTAAAACAGCCCGGGTTCGGTGGTCGCCTGGTCGTTGACCAGCAACGCGGGGACGCCCCCGGGGCCGATCTGGATGACCATCCGGCGGTCGTTCCATTCATTAAAACGGTCGTCGTTGAGGCTGCCGTCTTCGTTCATACCTTCGACGTACACAATGTTGTACATATTGGGACTGCGTGCGATCCAGTAACCCTGTTGTTCCATGTAGCGCAGCAGGCGTTTGGCTAATTTGACGGCGGGAGCGTCGGTGTTTTGAACCGCGAACTGGACGGGGGTGAGTTGTTCGGGTTTGGCGCTCACCAGGGCTTTTAGCAATGCGACGGAGAGCAGGCGGTCGATGTATTGAATATTGGCCAGGCGGCAAAACTCGAAAATGGCGCCCCGGGTATTGAGCCCGATTTTGCCATCGCCTTTGCCGACAGGTTTGAATACGGTGGTTTTGTCGCCGCCAATCTCGGGGTCGAGGATGCCGAGGTCGCACAACCGCGCCTGAAGTTCGAGGGCGGCGCCATTGTTTTCGGGCAGGTTAAGTTCGTCGGTAGAGGTGTCGCGACCGCCGTTGATGATTTGTTGCAGGGAATTGAACATTGGAATCGGGTATTTGAAGTTATGTTATTTGGCTGCAATGATGCCTAAAATCACGCCCAGGCCCAGGCCGATACCGCCGCCGAGGGCGATACCCCATACTTTTTTGCCAAACATGCCCTTGCGTTGTTCGCGGGCGAGGTCGAGCGAGGTTTTTACCTGTTGGTCGAGGGTATTGACGGACTGGTTGAGAAAGTCGTTGTGCTGTTCGCAGACGGTCAGTTGTTGTTTGTGGAGATCGAGTTGCTGATTGAGGTTGAGGATAGTCAGTTGGTTGATGGTGTCGCGCTGGCGGAGCAGGCTAACTTCGTCCTGCAGACGGCTGGCCAGGCGGCTGTTGCGGTTGCCGATGTCGAGCGATTTGCGGAACACGTTGCGGTTGAGCGCTACGGCCGGGAAGTTGCCGGTGTTGAACTGCATCTGACGAATCGCATCGGGGTTGTCGAGTTTGATCACGCTGATGGCCGCGCTGTCGACGGGCGTTTTGAAGACGTAAAAGATTTCGATGTCTTCGGGTTTTTGGGCCTGCAAATTGAATGTTATAAACAACAAGAGGGAAAGCAAAATATTCATTCGGTGGTTCATGGTATGCGATATTGGAGGGTGAGCGAAAGGTGTGGTCGGAGGCTTTGACGCCTGTTATTCGGCTGGTTTGATGCCGTACTGGCTTTCGAGATCTTTCAGATCGGAGAATTCGCCATCCAGCAGAACACGTTCGTTGTTGACGGCTGTGCGGGCTTGTTCGAGTTTGCGGGAATTGGAAATTTTGAGGTCCAGCAGGGTATCGAGTTGCGCGTACAGTTTTTGGCTGTTTTCGAGAAATTCGCGTTTCCGGCGGACGTAATCGATATTCATGGAATCGACGAGCGCCATGGTGCGTTCGCGTTCGGCCTGAATGCTTTTCATTTCGTTGCGGAATTCGCGGCGTTGCGCGATTTCGCCGCGCAAGTATGCGCCGGCGAAAAACACGGATAGCAGGAGGGCGACGAGACTGATGGTAGGACTGTTCATATTCGGTTGATTTTGTGGTAAATGTAATCGTGAATAATGATATTATCCGTCGGGCATTTCTTTTTTGCCGGTTGATTCATTACCGCCGCTCGGTGGTTTTTTAGCGCCGCGGCCAACGCTTTCCAGGGGGCTCTCGGCGCCCGGGCGAGTCAGGAAACTTCCGCCGCCTCCGCCACTGCCTCCGCTGCTGCTGACGGTGGTCAGGCCGCCCGTGGAACTGGGGCCGCTGCTGCGCAGGCCGATCAATTGTTTGAGGACACCGAACCAGAACGTGGCGCCCAGCGACAAAGCCAGGGTGGTGGTGAGCCAGCCAATGATTTTGTACATCCACCACTGGCGGTCGGCTTTCGACCAGTCGACGGCCTCCCAGCCCAGTCCGAGCGGAGAGCTGATGGCGCTGATGTTATTGTTGACCAGGTCGTTGAATTGTTTTTGGGCCGTGAAAAAATCGGGATTGGCGGAACCTACCGAATCGACGACCGCGGGTTGGTTGTTGACAAAAGCCGTGGCCGCGTCGGCGACGTATTCGCTCAACGTGGCGTTGACGGAAAGGTTGGTGTAAATCTGGAGGGCATCGACGTTGAAAATTATGGTGATGACACCGCCAATCAGGAGCAGCCAGGTGCGGCTTTTGCGCTTGTACCAGCCCGAAGCGCGGTCCATCACTTCATTGAACCACTCTTCGGTCTTGTTGCGGAATTCGGTGACGTTTTCGTCCGCTTCCCGCCAGAGGAAACTGAGTACTTTTTTGAGTTCGCCATCGGGCAGGGCATTGACGCGTTCGCCGATGCGTTCCTGCGGGTCGCCGTCGAGGATATCGTTCAGGATAGCGCTGAACGTACCCGAACCGATATAGGAGGGAAATGCCTTTTCAGCGGCGCGTTTGGCGCCTTTGACGTTGGCATTCATGGTCAGTTGCTGGTAATAGGGGTGCTGGAGAAAGTCCATGGTTTTGTTACCCAGCATATTTTGCAGGGCTTGTACCAGGTGTTTGCCGCGCAGGGAGAAGAAGCCCGCGATCATCTCCATGACCGTGGTGGTCAGGAGGCTGAACAACAGCATGACGAAAACGATACCGATGACGACGGAGAGAAGGGTGAGCATAAGGATTCAGACAGGTTGGTAGACTGACTGGTAAAGGTAGCTAATTCGGTAAATCCTCAGGTTCTCCGGGCGGCAAAACGGCGAGAATTAGCTGACAATTTTTCCTTCTTTCCCAAACTCGCGAATAACGCCTTCCCGCACTTCGGCTTCCGCGATTTGCGTGCTGTTTCGTTCGAGCGCTCTGAGGCAGGCGAATTGCACGACGTTGAGAATACCTGCACCGCTGAGTTCGTATCGCTGGGCGAAGGCGTTGAGATTGAGGCCGTTGAGCTGAAATTTGTCGGGAAAGGATTTTTGCCAGATGCTCAGCCGTTCGCCTACGCCCGGCATGGGGAAATGGATGATGCTTTGGAAACGGCGCATAAAGGCATCGTCGATATTGCTTTTGAAATTGGAGGCCAGGATGACCAGCCCGTTGAAGTGTTCGACGCGCTGGAGCAGGTAAGCGACCTCCTGGTTGGCGTATTTGTCGTGGGCGTCGCGCACGCCGGTGCGTTTGCCGAAGAGGGCGTCGGCCTCGTCGAAGAACAGGATCCAGTCCTTGTTTTCGGCTTTGTCGAAGAGGTTGGACAGGTTTTTTTCCGTTTCGCCGATGAATTTGGAGATGACCATGGAGAGGTCGACGCGGTACACGTCGCGGCCGGTATATTTGCCCAGCAGGGCGGCGGTTAGGGTTTTGCCGGTGCCGGGCGGGCCGTGGAACAGGGCGCGGAAGCCCGGTTTGAGGCGTTTGCGCATACCGAATTCGGTAAGAAGTTGTTCGCCGTGGCGCAACCAGGCTTCCAGTTCGTGTACCTGGCGGAGCACTGGCGGGGGCAGTACCAGGTCGTCCCAGTCCATGAGCGTTTCGAGGCGATCGGCCGGAAAATTCATACCGAAGCGCGGCCGGCTGATCTGGCCGCGGGTAAAGAGTTCGGCATATTCGGGATCGAGGATGAGCCGGCCGGTGCTGACGGGTTCGCCGGCGCGAAGCTCTTCGAGGTATAGTACGCGTTTTTTGGCAAAAAGGTGCTCGGGATCAAATAGTTGCATCACTTGCCGGCGGCGGTCCGGGTCTTTGCCGGCGAGCAGAAAAAGGGCGGTTTCGCCTGTGGGCAAAAAGCCGCGGTGGTTGATGCCTTTCACGCCGCCGAAGGCCGGGAAATCGCCGCCCTGAGGCAGAAACTCGGCGATGATGTCGTCGAAAAAAGAAGGCAGCAGGTGCGGGGCCAGGGCGGTACAGAGCACGGTAAATTCATCGACCGAGAGCCGGTTGTCAGCCACGAAGCGATGGAATGGCGAGCCGTCGTCGGGGAGGGTTGGGGCCTCTGGGGCGGGCAGTTCGCGGCCGAAGTAGGCGGCGACGCGGTGGCGGGTGAGGGCGTGGAGGAAGGGGAGGGTGGTCACGATAAAAAAATCGGGGTATACGAATAATCAATTTGTATCAATATGGCCCGGATCATTGACATTCCAGTTGCGTTCGGATTCGTCCAGCAAGGGGTTAGGGTAATTTTTGATATTTTGCAATTCATCTACAAAATAATAATAAACATAAGTGTTCGCATACAAATTGCTGACTACCAGAGAAGTCGGTGCGAGATTGGGTTCGTCAAAACGCGGCAGCCGGGTACGGGTTCCCATTTCATTAACTATAAAAAAAAGGTTATCTTCTTTTGTTTTTACACCCAGATTTGATTGGTACTGGGTATTCAATATGCCGTTTGATGGAATTCGGTAGAGCCTGAATCGCCCTTCCTGTTCTTCCTGTTGGCCTTGCGGCTGGGCAAACCGGATAGTTACTTTCCCGCGAAAGTCATTTGGAATCAGGTGTAGTTCAGGTTCGGGTTTTTTCATACAGCCAATCAGGTTTAAGCAAAAAGCAATAAGGTAGAATATCTTCATCGTCCGGTTCTTTGATTAATTCTGTCTTTTTCAGAAAGGGCCCGCTCGGTTTCCCGTGTTCGGTCGCCTCTGCTGCGACGATCGTCGGCTTGTTCTACTGTGCCGAAGCCAACGGATGTGCCGGGTGTGCCGGGTAAATTGGAAGGTGTGACATTTGTTTCGACAGGAGTGGGCGTAAAATTAACCTGAAAAGGTACATCCCAGGCCATGCCTGTTGCTTCCAGACGACTGAGCGGAATAGTCAACAGGGTTTCCAAACCAGCTGCCCCCATACCGCCTGGGCAAAAATCCACAGCATCCAAAACCTCGAATTCGAAAGATGATTTCAGTTTAAAGCCAATAGTATTACCGTCGATATCTGTTTCCCTGTAGGCTTGAATATTGCCTTTTAATTGCCGCGTGTCTGGTCCGTAGTCGCTTCCGCTGACACCACCTGCAATGTGACCTGGTATATCAAACGGATTGCTGAAATTTATACCGTAAGTCAGTTCGTCGGGGGTGTAGATGTCTTCTACCGGAACATTTGTCCAGGCATTAGGGGTAATAGACTCAAACAGGCTGTAACGCGCCGCCGCTATACGCATCAGCAGGTTGACTCTTGACCGAATGACGGCACTTGAGCTAAATCCATAACCAATGGTTGTGCCATCAACGAATTTTCTTCTGCCTGAGGATGGGCCGTTCAAATATTGATTCCATAAACCTGCTACTTCTGATCCGAACATGCCTGCTGATGCGGCCGGTAAAACAGTTCGAACATAAATTTTTGCAGCGGCGGCTTCGATATAGGATGTGTACGGCGAGCAAAAGTTGCCGGTATCATCTCGCTCAGGGCGTTGCCGGGGGATTTGTTGCGCTTCATCAGCGCGTTGCCGGACGCCCCCCGCCCAATTAGAGACACCTTCCGCTGCGTTGCCGAGCCAGGCTGAGGCATCGTCCAGCCACGACCGTTGGATACTGCGATGAAGATGAGTTTGCTGTTGGGTGACATGGACGAGTTCATGTGCCAGCAGTTTTTTACCCTCCTGGGTGTCCGGCTGAAATTTTCCGGCATTAAAAAAAACATCTTGTCCGGTAGTAAAGGCCTGTGCGTGCAGGGATTGACTCAATCCGGCAGATTTATCATCTGTATGGATGTTTACCCCGCTGAAATCCGCCCCAATCCCCGCTTCCATTTCCGCACGAGTGTTTTCCGGCAAAGCCCGCCCTTTTCCTCGGTTGTTTTCAATCTGGTTACTGACTTGCGGGGAAGCGAGCCCAGCGCTGTTTTCGGCTTTGCCCTGCAGCATTTCGTCTTCTTCGGGGCCGCCCATGCGCTGTATCTCGGGTTTTTCCTGTATCATTTTATCTTCGCGCATGCGGGCGTCGTTGGTGCCCGGCATTTTTTCTTCGTCGGGGGTGGCGAGGCGCTGGATGGATGGGGGGAAAAAATGGGTCTTCTGAGAAGATTCAAATGGAGAAGCCCTTTTTTGCGATGGGTATTTTGAAAAAAAACTGCGCATATTTATATAAGGTCAACTATCAAGCTTGCGCTTCGTTTAATAATACTTTTAGCCTGCTTAAATCGTCTGAGTCCAGTTCATTCCACAAATCATCATCATCGACAAGCCAGCCTTCAACGAAGTCTCCGTTCCAACTATGGCCTTCAATTTGACGATACATTGTTCTTCTTTCATCAGGTGTTGCAGATTCAAACAATTGCATGATGCTTTGTTCTTCTGATCCAGAGGTATAACCATCAATTACATTTTTTATCAAACTGACTCTTTGGCTGACGGACAGAGATTTTAATCCGTTTGGTGTAGAAACCGCTTGCTGATAATAGTCCATTGCATTATCATCCTGATTATGCCCGGCAAATCCACCTCCGGTATCCGGCGTCCAATTGATAATTTTTCTCATTAGTTTTACCGGATTGTCTCGCATTTCTTGAACTACTGTACTGATGAAGGCTCTTTTTTTTGCTTCATCCAAATCTTCCCGTTCATTTACCGCGGCTTCAAATTCACCCGCTTTTTCACGCCCAAAAACGGCAAATGCGTCGGCCATTCGACCGTCGTTCAAGAGGGCATCGGTATTGGGATGTTCCCAATTTAATGGTCGGTCATCACCAGTTGCATTTGGATCGGGAGAAGGCAGTAATTGATCTGCTGCAAATAAACCGGAAGGCGCCAAATTGAATAAATCAGTAATGGAAGCCTGACTGCGGCCAATACGCCATGCTTGCAGTACTTCTTCATAACTTGCCCTGACCGCTTGTACTGCAAAATTTCGTTCATCACCTCGGTCCAGATTCATGTCTCCAAATAACCGAACGGCCTGGCCATTAATTAGCGCAGATGCACCTCTTTCATTAAAGTAATCATGCACGGCGCCAGAAACAACATCGCCAAACGTAATATGTCCTTTTTCATCAAGAATTGCAGTGATCGTTTCGAATGATCCTGCTACGCCAAACATACCATGATAGACGGCGTCTTCACTCATTGCGCCCCAATAAAGTTCTTTTTCTAATACTTCGGCAAGCCGCTCAGCAATATAACCTTTTAGGTTGTAGTTAAACATGGGTACTTTTTCATTCCAATAAGTAGTTATGCTATCTCTCGGCGTCATCACGTGTCCGCCCGCGAAAGAATCTGTTAAATAGTGCGCGGAAAATGCTTCGGATGCAAGCGCCGCATTCTCTGACTGACCACTAAAACCTGCATTATATGCTTCCCACAAAGCCTGAATATGCCATCTTCTATACGCTGCATGAGCGTTGGGGAGCGAATGCATATTATTTATCCAGTCATTTAATCTCGCAGGTAACGTGCGTGAATAATCGGCAGTTTGAGCAAATGGGAAATGTGACCGATTGTTCATGGCCAAACGGTAATAGCGTTGATCTACGCTTCTTATTGCTTCTTCTGAATATGCACTGGCGCGATCTTGCCGCCTATGTACCTTGACTTCTCTGACGTAATCCAATTCTTCACGACTTTTTTCTCCTGTTCTGACGGGATTGGCAGCAAATTCCCTCATTTGTTGAATGTTCTCAAAATAGTCTCCTGCCATTGCCACGACATCTCCGAAGGGTAATGAATAATCCGTGGCTAGATCAACCATTCTGTCTCCTCCGCCTTGTTCCCTTGTTCCTTGATGTCCAAGAATGTAATGTTCTGGAGAGTCAAATTTTTGCAAGCGTCGTTTCCCTCCCCCCTGCTGCCCCACATGCACCAACTCATGCGCCAGCAACCGATCCCCCTCCCCCGTTCCCGGCTGAAACTTCCCCGCCCCGAAATACACGTCGCTCCCGTGTGTAAACGCCTGCGCGCCCAACTCCCGGTTCAATTGCACCGCCCGGCTGTCGGTATGCACCCGCACGCCGGAAAGATCGGCGCCCAGGGCTCCGCCCATCGCGCTTTGAACCGACTCGGGCAGGGGCGAGCCGCCGCCTTTCGAATGACTGATCCGGCTGGCGACATCGGCTGAAGCGGTCATTTCGCCGCCGCCGGAGGACTTGCGCTGCAGGGTTTCGGATTCTTCCTTTTCGCAGGCCGCGCATTTGCGCTGCACCATCGGGGCGGCCGGCTGCACGCCGGGCGGGGGCTCCTCGTCGCCGTTGCTTTCAAAAATCGGTTTCCGCTGGATGCCGCCCTGCAGTTCTTCGGGCTTTTCCTCCTCTTTTTTCTGCACTTTTTCCTCCTCTTCACATGCCGCGCACTTGCGCTGCACCGTCAATGGCAAACGCTGGATTTTCGGCTGAATCTGTTCTGTTTCCTCCATTTCCGAAGCCGGCGCCGCCATCCGCTGCACCACCTGCTCGGCCACGGCATCGGCTTCTCGCTCGTAGGGATCGTCGGGCGCGCCGATGGTGAGTTTGGCCTGGATGAAAGGAGCAGGGCCGAAAAAGGTCGCCTCCGCCTGCTCCGAAGCTAATACACTACCTCCCTGCCGGCCGAAGAAGGGCTGACTGGAAGTGTGGGCGGGCGTTTTGGATGGCGCGGCGCTTTGTTTCATTTTTTGGTCTTTTTCATACGGTCGATCAGTTCGGCAGCCAGGCGGCGGTAATCTTCGGCGCCCTTGGAGCGATCGTCGTGGGTGAAAATGTCGGTTCCCAGTTCCTGGGCTTTGGCCAGGGCGATGTTGGTACGGATGCGGGTATCGAACACCTTGCCGGGGTATGCCGCTTCGAGTTGTTGCAGCACTTCGCGGTTCATGGTTTTGCGTTCGTCGTAGCGCGTGAGCACGATACCGAGCAGATCAATGTCGGGGTTGAGTTGTTTTTTGACCCTCGCCAGCGTGAAATCGTGGAAACTTTTTACCCCTTTCAAGGGCAAAAACTCGGCTTGCAAAGGCATGAGCACCAACTGGCTCATCGCCAGGGCATTGACCGTGAGCATGCCCACGGCCGGCGGACAATCGATAAACACGAAATCGTATTTCGGCAACGCCGGCGCCAGAATGCGGCTCAACAGGCGTTCCCGCCCGAAAATGCTGACCAGTTCGACCTCCGACATGGCCAGTTCGAGCGCTGCCGGCAACAGATCGAAACCTTCGCGAATACCGATCAGCGCCCGGGTATAATCGGTATCCTGGCCCGCGCCTTCGTCGCGCAGCAACTGGTACATGGTGATGCCCTGCGGCTCGCCGTAGCCCAGCGACTGGGTCAGGTTGGCTTGTGGATCAAGATCAACCAGCAGCACGGTTTTCCCTTGCCGGTGCAGGGCAGCGGCGAGGTTGAGCGCGGTGGTGGTTTTGCCCGAACCGCCCTTCTGGATCGCGACGGAGACGACGGTAGCCATGTTATTTCAAAGGTTTGCCGTTGAAATAGACGCAGACCTTGTTCCAGACGCACTCGGCAACTTTTCCGCCCAGAAGGCGGCCTTGCTCATCACCGTCGACAAAGTGAATACCACCGATCCGGCGCGAGTAGCCGGCCTGATCGGCTGCATCGGAGAATTTGGCCCAATACAGGGTGACGTCGGCTTTGGGTGTAAAACCGGGTTCGACGATGGAAGAGCCTTTTTCCAAAGTGCGTTCACCCTCGAAGCGGTCGCTGCCGGTGAAGCATTGCAAAACGTAGGAGGCGGCGCAACTGAACGTACTGTGCCCCGATACAAATTCCGGGAAAGCAGGCGTCACCAGCGACAGGGGCTGATAGGGCAACCAACCGGCGCCGTCGAATTTTTGCTTACCCTGGCAAGGGCCGCCCCAGGCCTCGATGGGCTTGCCGTTGTAGGCATGCCGGATGGCTGTGATGGGCCGCACGGAATTGAATTTCCGTTTGGCATCCCAAGCGGCAATAGCGGCATCGTGCAGAGCGTTGGACAGGGCAAAAAACATCAGGACGTCCTGCCAGTCGGCGTGTTTGTCGCGGCGGGACACGAATTGGGCAATATCGCACCAGATACCCGGCGGCGTGATCGTGCCCGGACCGCCCAGCCATAACTCGCAGATCATTTTTTGCTCGTCGTCGAGATGGGCCGAGAGGTCGAGCAATTCATCTACCTGGGCCTGAAAACCAGTGTCGCCGGGACCGGTCGGACCCTGTTCGGGACGGAATTGCCAGGGGTGTTCGAGGGCAAAAGGTTTGACCAGGCCCCATTGCGGCAGCAAAAAGTTTTTGACTTCGCCGCCGACGATAAGGGGTTGCCAAAGCCGCGGATTTTCCGGGCGCGAACGCGGCGGAAAGGGCTCCGGCGCGTGTATGGGCGAATTGGACGCTTTATAACCCGTATAGTCGGCATACGTGGGCAGTTTCAGGGTGGCGTGCGAGTTGGATCCGTCGCCGAAATGCCGGTCGAGCTCCATTCTCGCGCACAGGTTGCCGATTCCTTCAGGGCAGGTAATGTCAAAAGTGGTATTGTCGGGATCGTAACCCAGGTCGGTCATAAACAGCCGAGTTTCGTCCTTGTCTTCCGGCGGCATGAGCAGCCAGGCCAGCTCTACCAGCACGCGATAGGCGGCATAACTGTACGCTTTTTGCCAGTTTTCGGCGGTATGCTCGGGCTTGGGGCGGCGCAAGCGGGAATACGTGGTTGTACTGACGGCACAGTCGTCGTACGCCGACCAGGCATTGTACATGGCAGTATGTACCATGGCCAGTACCCGGGCGGCTAACGGCGGCGATGTGCGGGTAGTCGCGATGGCGTCGAGGGTAAACTGGTTCCATTTGGATGCCACGGTGTCGGTATCGAGGATGGGGAATGCTTGTTTGTTTTTCATAAAAAAGGAGTTGAGAGGTTGAAAGTCAGGCCAGCGCATTGTTTTCTTCATGCAGCCATTCCGGGCAATAATCCACGATCAAATAACTGAGGTACATGGCCAGCGGTATCCAGTGCAGCCGGCGGTCAAATACTTTTTCGCGCAATACATCAAAGATTTTCAGGACTTTATAATCGGTATCGGGATAAGGTGTCGGGTCGCCGGGCAGGGGTTTGGGGGGCAGGGCGTTGATGTCCGTTTTGTATTTGCTCAACACGGAAGCGTGCGCTTCGAGGAAGGCGTTGAACAATTGCCAGCCGGGTATAAGGGTCCAGTTTTGATCGATGCGCGCGCTATTGAGTTCGTGCAGGTCAAAGTCGTTCTGACTGGCCTCGTGCGCGTAAGAGGGCAGGGGAGGGTTGAAAGCGATCTGCACGGCCGGATCGTAGTCGCCCGGCGGCGCGGGGGCTGCGGGCCGCATCGACCAGTACAGTTGAGGGCCATAGCGTTCCCAAAACCATCGGTCGTGGTGCAGCGATTGCGCGTAAATTCTCATAAACCCTTCTGCCGCGGGGCCGGCAAATCCTCCTGCCGCGAGGTATTCGGCCAGGTCTTTACAAAGCACGGTTACGCCGGCAATGATCAGTTTGCTGTCGAAGCTTTGAATTTTGTCGAGCAACGACCGGTAGGGGTGCATTTTGGCTTTTTTCTTATCGTCCATGGCGGAGCGTTTTTATGTTGGTTATTCAAAGTTTACCATTCAACGCGCAGCGGCGCATTCATCCAGGGGAGTTTGATGACGCTGAAAGCAAATGGAGATCGGTCGAGCAGGATGTCCAGCGTCTGACGTTCCACATGTAGCAGCCAGCCGTCGTCGCGGCGTCGCAATTGCCCTTCTCTCGTCAGAAAGCCCTGGCGCAGGCCTTCCGGCGATGTTTTGCCCAACACCTCCCAATGGCCCACCACGGCTTCCAGCAACGCCTCTGCTTCCTCCAGTTCTTCTGCATGGAGCGGTACAAAACGGTCGAGAGGCATTCCGGCCGGTATGCCGCAGAGCACTTTTTCCAGCAGCAGGGCATACTCCGGCGCCTCCGACTGACCGGTGGCCAGGTAGTGCAGTAGCATGGCCCCCCGTTGTTGGGCTTCGTGGTTGCGGAATTTTTTGTCGGCGCCCAGCAGGTCGAGATTACCAAAAAAGCGGGGCAGATAACCTTGCAGGATGACAAGACCTGCATTGGTCACCCACCAGTTATCCTCCTGGTCGGGGCGGAGTTCTGCCGGCGCCGGGGCATTGTCGAGCACTTTTTCAATGTCGAGGGGCTTTTCCGTATCCACAGATTGTGCATTCGGTCTGGCGGCGTTTTCGTCTTTTGCTGCAATGTTCTTCCGGTCGGGCCGGACAGTGTCGGGAGGTGGAATGGCGGGTTCTTCTTCCGACCGGTTTTCGGTGGCAGCGGCAGGCCTCGCGGCGGATGTAGCAGGCCGCTCATCAGCCGGTTTCCGGGATTTGGGGAGTTGTTGCGGCCATTCCGGCAAAGACCAGATTGCGGCCATCGCCGGGAACGACGATTGCCCTGCTTCTTTCGATTGCCCGGCCCACCCTTGCAGCAGGGTTGCGGGGAATTGATATTGCAGGTACCCGGCAACGAGGACTTCCTGTTTCAGCGCACCCCTATTGGCCAGTGTATGGGTCATGATCCATTTCCACAAACGCAGCCGTATTCCGGAGGGCTTTTCAAGCACCGCATCGGGAATGCCGGGCGCAGCGGGCATCAGGATCATCTGCTCTATTTCACCCAGCACACGGGAAATGTAAGCATGACTTTTTCCGCTTAACAGCGTTGCGACGGCTTCGACAAATGCGTTGTCGTGTTGTTTAATCAGCCGTTCGAGGGCAGATGTTTTGTTGCTCAATAACTGTCGGAGCCGCCGGGCAAAGGCGGCATCCAGGCCGAGTTGTTCGAGTACTGTGGAGGGGTAGCCGGCGGGCAGTGCCTTGTCGGCAAACCAGGGCAATACGCCAAATTCGAGAAAATGCAACCATTGCGCGACGAGGCTGTCTGCCGGGCTTTCAGGCCGAACTGTTTGTTTGTCGTTGTTCAAAGCCTTTTGAATCGCTTCTTCAACGAGTTGGATCAACTTGTTCAATGTCTCTTCCGAGTGAAGTTGCGCTTCGTTTAGCGTGCCGAGATCAATTTCCAGCCGGTCGATGCGCAGTACACGACCATCCGGCGCGAGGCGGTCGAACAGGCGTTCGAGGGCCGGCGCAGCCTCTTCCTGAAAAAAGCGACTCAGGCGCTGCTGGGCGCCGAAGGCTTCGCCCGGAGCGTTCAGGCGCAGGTCGAGGATTTGACGGACAATGAGATGGCGCATGGCAGTGGGCAGAGTGATGCGTTATGATTTCTTTTTGGTTCTGGGCTTTTGTTTTGGGTTATCAGACAGTTCTTCCAGAATATGTTTGGGGGTTTGGGTTTGGCCGTGCAGGGACAGACTTTCTGGGTCCCATTCGGCCAGCCATTGTTCGGCAGGCAAGGGCGATTGCTGCAAATACCCCGACAAGGATCGCAGCGCCGCTCTGACCGATTCCGGTAATTGTTTCGGGTTTTCCAACGCCACTTTGTCCAGCGCATGAAAAATGGCAGTGCGCGACAACGTATCCAACGGCGCTTCCAATTCGCCGGAAGCCAAAATTTGTTCAAGCAAAGACTGTAAACGCTCGATAGCACCGTTAAAATGGACAAAATGATGTGTACGGGCAATTATTTCCTGCATGTCTGCGGGCTGCTCGGATGCCTGAATTTGGTCGAGCGTGGTTTTGTAGGAAGCCGCGCGGCGCAGGACGATTTTAGGCTCGGGCACGCCTGATTTTCGGGCTTTTTTCGTCGTTTTATCGGCTGCCTGCACGCTCTTTGGGGCCGTCGTAGAAGAAGCCGCAATGAAATCAACAGGCTCTATCCCGGACAATGGCTGTTGCAGGTCGACTACAAAAGGGCCATTCGTCGGATCGAAGGGCTGAACGCCGGGAAATGTCCGTTTGACGAACAGACTGGCACAAACGGGGCCCGTAGTTTGGTGTGCGATCCGGGAGGGCTGACAAGAACATTGTGCAAGCGAGGCGTCGCGTGCTGGTGTCGCGGTCGGCGGACAATCCTTCACGGTACGCAGAAATTCGCCCAGCAGACAACCCGGGTCGCGTTCGGTTCGGCTGGATTCAAACGCCTGGCAATCGGCAGGCAAAGGGCAATCCTTCTGTCCGGTGCGCAACCAGTTGGTCCAGCGCCGGTACAGGGCCTCGAAACAACAAATGTCTTCCGGGCCGAGCCACCGGATACACAGTGCCACGTGCGCCGGCGCTTCGCGCCGCAGCATTTCTTCCATAAAACTGCGAAAATCCGGGTCGCTGAAACGCGGGGTATAACCCGGCAATACAACCGTGGCCCAGAAGGAATACGGGTCGGTCATCGGGTAATAGAAT
>JAEUUU010000095.1 GCA_016787345.1 Saprospiraceae bacterium
CTTTCCCAATAATCTTCTTTATCCATGCACATACGGCGCCTCCTCCCGCGCCAGCGCCCGCACGTTTTCCAGCACGTGTTTCATGTATTGCCGCCAGATGGTTTTGGTGAACAGCCATTGCAGCGGATAAAGCCAGGCGACCTTCGAGAGCATGGCGTAACGATAGTCGATGCGGATTTTGCCGTCGGGCAGCGGCGTGGTGATCCACTCGCCCTGGAAGCGGTCGAGGCCCAGCATTGCGTATTTCAGCTCACGCACTTCTATTTTCCAATATTCGTTTTCGCGGCGTTCGAGCACCACGTCGAGTGCCGCTTCGCCGCCCTTGAAGCCGAAGGTGGGGGCCGCATATACTTTGCGGCTGCCGCCGGGCTGCCCCCAGTCGGCATCGTCGGTGCAATGCGTCACCCTGGGCATGGGCCCCCAGCCGGCGTGTATCCGGGTGACGTCGCAGAGCATGGGCGTTTTGAAGGCGCGTTCCAGCGTGGTGTCGAATACGGCGGTGATGGCGGTGCGGGAGGTCATGGCGATGGCGGGTATGGTGGAGCAAATGAGCCTGCAAATTTAGGACGAAAAAGGGAGGAGCGACTTACAATAGGCACTAAAAACCGTACCAGCCAATGCAACGCAACCATTTGACAGGCATGCTGTTAGGATGAGGCGCCAGGCGCAATAATGCCCGACCCCAACCCATAAACCCCTATAAACCCTCGTCAACCTTCATAGCTATGAATCTGAATCAAGTCACCGTCCCCTCCCTCGATCTGGAGCAGTCCATTCCTTTTTACGAAAAACTCGGTCTGGAACTGATCGTCCGGTCGCTCCCCCATTACGCGCGTTTCGTGTGTCCCGACGGCAACGCTACCTTTTCCCTGCATCAGGTCGCGCAAATGCCCGCCGGCGAGGGCGTCTGGGTTTATTTTGAATGCGACGACCTCGATGCGTATGTCGCCAAACTGGCCGGCCAGGGTATCGTTTTTGAAGAAATGCCCGTCGACCAACCCTGGCTGTGGCGCGAAGCCCGGTTGAAAGACCCCGACGGCAACCAGCTGATCCTGTTCCATGCCGGCAAAAACCGGCTTGATCCGCCCTGGCGGCTGAAAAAATAGGGGCCGATGAGGGGCATAGGTTTTGCCGCGATGCGGCGCGAAACGTACGTGGAATGACACTACATACATTTTGCCGCGATGCGGCACGAAACGTACGTGGAATGACACGGGGGCTACATACATTTTGCCGCGATGCGGCAGTTGGGGCAACTACATATTGCCGGAAAACGATAATAATACGCTGAATACCCATTCCGGGCCGGATCGCGGCCAAACGTTTGTAGCCCTGTTGGCCATATATCTTGTGGAATAAGGAGCAGCCCTTTTGAAAATCCGCGCCAATCCGGGTCATCCGCGTGGCTATCCACACTTCCGAAACCCTCGAAAAAGAAACGAGGAAACATGAGGTATAAACAAGGATCACGGGGAATGGATAGCCACACAGATGACCCGGATTGGCGCGGTTTTTTTGCTTCAAACACCTGGTTTTGCCCCCTCGAAACGGCCCGCCTGATTTCCCGAAAAATGTTTGGGGTAATCACCTGCATTCCTACCGCGGTCAGTTATTATTTTAATGCGTTTGCCCTGGGGAGCATCGCCCTGTCCGCCCGCGCACACAGGTGTCCGGAATCGGACATTTTCAGCCTTGGGCAATTTTTATAAAAAACTGAAAATCAAATTTTTAAAAATCCGGCACAAACTCTGATGCGATACAAGCGACGGTTGAACAACCGGATCGGCCTATGCTTCGCAACTACCTGATTATCGCCCTGCGCCAGCTGTGGAAGAACAAATTCTTCACCGGCGTCAATATGTTCGGCCTGTCGGTCGGACTGGCATGCTGCCTGCTTGTCTCGCTCTACATTTACGAGGAGACGCACCACGACCGCCATCACCCCCGCGCGGCCGACATTTGCCGGGTGGGCACCACTTTTGTCAACGGTCAGGGCAAGGAGGAAGACACCGACACCCGGACCTTCAACACGCCAAGCCCGCTGGCGGGTGTGCTGATGGAGGAATTCCCCGAAATTGAAAAAACGACCCGCCTTCAATCGGTTATCGACCGGGAAAAAACGCTGTTGCGCGCCGTGGACAACGGGCAGTCGATCCGCGCCGTCAACGAACCGGGCGGTTTTTTTGCCGACTCGACGTACTTCGAATTTTTCGCCTACGACTTCATCGAAGGCGACCCCGCCAGGGCGCTCAACGAGCCGAATACGGTGGTGCTGACCGAGGAAATCGCCCGCAAACTGTTCGGCAACCAGCCGGCCTACGGCAAAGTGGTCCGTATCAGCAACAACTGGTTCGAGCAGGGCGACCTCGATTTGAGGGTGACGGGTGTGTTTCGCCAGCCCGAAGCGCCGACCCGCATGAAAGGCCGCTTTTTTATGTCGATGTATTCGGGCGGTATCGGCGATTTTGTCAAAAACACGACCAATCTCGCCAGCAACAACATGTTCGACACCTACCTGCTCCTGCGCCCGGGCGCCGACGTGCAGGCCCTGAACGCCAAACTGCCGGCTTTTGTGGAAAAACGCATGTCGGCCGACCTGAAATCCCGCAGTTTCAGCAAAAAACAGTTTCTGGTGCCGCTGGCCGACGTGCATTTGTCGGGCATCGGCAAGGGCGGCAGCACCGCTTACCTGTACATACTCGGCTCCATCGCCGCCTTTACCCTCTTGATCGCCTGTGTGAATTTTATGAACCTGTCGACGGCCCGCTCGGCCCGGCGGGCCAACGAGGTGGGGGTGCGCAAAGCCGTGGGCGCGACCCGTTTTCACCTCGTGGGGCAGTTTTTGGGCGAATCCATACTGATCGCCGCCGTGTCGTTTGTGATCGCCCTCGGCCTGGCCGCGCTCGCCCTGCCGCTGTTCAACGAACTGGCCGAACGCCGCATGCACCTATCCCTGCCCGACTCGCCGGGCATTGCCGCCGGTTTCCTTGGCCTGGCGCTGCTGACGGGTTTTCTGGCCGGTGTGTATCCGGCCTTTTACCTGTCGTCGTTCCGGCCCGTGGCCATGTTGAAAGGGAAAACGGGCCCTCGTTTTTCCGCCGCCTTGCTGCGCAAAGGGCTGGTGGTGTTCCAGTTTGTGATTTCGGCCGGACTGATCCTGGCCTCCCTGGTGATCGACCGGCAGATGCATTACGTGCAGTCGAAAGACCTTGGTTTTTATAAAGAACAACAAATCGTGCTGCCCCTGCTGAGCCAGGCCGCGCAGTCGGCCTACGAGCCTCTCAAAGCCGAACTCGACCGCGACAGCCGGGTGGCGAAGGCCGGGGCTTCGTTGTATTATCCGGGCATTATGAATCCGTCCGACATGTCTTTGTTCCGCGAAGACCGCTCGAAGGAGCAATACGCCGTCACCCGGATGAACTGGGTGGATTATGATTTTTTACCTGCGCTGGGTATCCAGGTAGTGGCCGGACGTATGTTTTCGATCGATTTCCCCTCCGATACGCTCGACAGGATCGTCCTGAACGAAACCGCCGTCGCGAAGCTGGGGTACGGCAGTCCCGACGAAGCCCTCGGCAAAATCGTGCGATTCAGCTGGCCCGAGCGGGAGTTCCGCTTCGAGGTGATCGGCGTGGTGCGCGATTTTCACTTCGAGGATTTGCATGAGGCCATCGAGCCCTATGGTTTTTTGCTGAATACGTCGTCGCAGCACAATTACCTGATTGCCCGCGCCAACCCCGGCGACATGCAGCCTTTGCTGGCCGATTTGGCCGCGCTTTGGCAAAAACTGGTACCCGGCGAACCTTTTGAGTACACTTTCCTCGACCAGGATTTTCAAAAAAACTATAAAAACGACCGGCAGATGGCTGCCCTGGTGGGTAGTTTTACGGGTATAGCCATCCTTATTTCCTGTCTGGGCTTGTTTGGCCTCGCCGCTTTTGCCGCCGAGCGCCGCACCAAGGAGATCGGCATCCGCAAGGTGCTCGGCGCTTCCGTGGCGGGCATCACGGGCATGCTGGCCGGCGACTTTCTGCGCCTGGTGCTGATCGCCATCGTGATCGCTTCGCCCCTGGCCTGGTGGGCGATGGACCGCTGGCTGCAAGACTTCGCCTATCGCATCGAACTGCAAGGGTGGATGGTCGCTCTTTCGGGTATCATTGCGATCGTCATTGCCTTTCTGACGGTGAGCGTACAAAGCATTAAAGCAGCGCTGACCAATCCTGTCAACAGCTTGAAAACAGAATAAACACCTCGACCCATGATCTATCATTTTTTCAAACTCGCCGGCCGCTCGCTGATGAAAAGCCCGCTGTTTGCCGGGTTGAACATCCTCGGACTGGCCCTGGGCCTGACGGTTTCGTTGTTGTTGTTTCTGCACGTGCGGCAGGAATGGTCGTTCGATCGCTACCATCGGCAGGCGCAACATATTTTCCGGGTGGCGCTCGACACCCGCGCTTACGACGAAGACGAACAACAACTCACCGCGGCGCCCAACGCGGTGGCGCCGGCCCTGCGGGAGCATATTCCGGCAGTGACCCGCGCGGCGCGCATCATGCCGCACAATTTCAACGGGACGGCCTACGTGGTCGCCGGCGACAAAAAACTGGCGGAAAACAAACTGGTTTGGGCCGACCCCGAACTCTGCGACATATTCGACCTGCCCGTGCTGGCCGGCGACCTGAAATCGGCCTTGTCGCAGCCCAACCAGGTGGCGCTCAGCCGTTCGGCGGCGCTGCGTTATTTCGGCGCAACGGCGCCCCTGGGCCAGCTGTTGCGCGTGGACCAAATGGCGCCGCTCGAAGTAGCGGCCGTCTACGAAGATTTTCCGGCGCATTCCACCCTCGATGCCGAACTGATCGGCTCTTTCTCCACCCTGAAACGCGCCAGTCAGCGCCTCAGCTGGGACAGTGCCAGTTTTGAAACCTGGGTCCTGCTCGACCCCGGCGCTTCGCGCGCTGCCGTGGAGCAGCAAATGGCGACGCTGCTGGACCAAAACGTAGCCCCCGAAGATCGCTATTATTCCCTGTGGCTCCAGCCCTTGCGCGACGTGCACCTGCATTCGACCGAGTTGGACGACGACCACGTCCGCGCCGGCGATTACCGGCAGGTTGTGCTGCTGGGCGCCCTGGCCCTGGCGGTGTTGCTGATCGCCTGTTTCAATTACATGAACCTGTCGACCGCCCGTTCGCAACTGCGCAACCGCGAAGTGGGTATTCACAAAACCATGGGCGCCTCGCGCGGCCGGCTGAGCCTGCGCTTTTTTGCCGAAACGGGGGTGCTGGTGGGCGTTTCCCTGCTGCTGGCCTTCGGAATGTTGTACCTGACGTTGCCTGCCTTCAACCAACTGGCCGGCTCGCGGCTCGATTTTGGCATGTTGTTGAACGCTGAAACCCTGTTGTCGGTCGCGGGCATCGGGGCCCTGGTTGTGCTCAGCGCCGGGGCGTACCCCGCTTTTTTCCTGACGGCTTTTCAGCCCAAAAACCTGTTGCAGACCAGTTTTCGCAAAAACACGGGCGCCGGCTGGCTGCGCCGCGGTCTTGTGACCGGGCAGTTTGCCGCCTCGGTGGCGCTGATGATTTGCACGGTGGTGTTGTACCGCCAGATGCAGTTTATTCAACAGAAAAAACTCGGTTTCGAGCCCGAGCAGGTCGTCGCCATTACCGCCACTGCGGCCAACGACGAGGGGCAAATGGCTGCGCTGGCCGAGGGTTTCCGCCGCCTGAGCGCCGTCGATGCGACGACGCTGGCACAGACGTATCCGGGCGGCGCGCCCAGTGAACGCACGCTGGTTCGTCAGGAAGACGATCCCGGCGGGCTGCCCTTGTCGACCAACCGCTGCGGACCGGGTTTTGAAAAAGTGCTGGGCCTGCAACTGCTGGCCGGCGCCGGGTTGCCCGAAAAACTGCCGGGCGACACGATGACGCATGTTGTGTTGAATGAAACGGCGGTCAAATACCTGGGTTTTACACCCGAACAGGCGATCGGCCGCAAGGTGATTTGTCAATTGGGCCCCAATGCGATCATCACCGGCGTGGTCAATGATTTTCATTCGGAAAGTTTGCACAAGCCCATCGGCGCCTACGCTTTTCACGATTCCGAACGGGAGTCGCTTGAACTGGCGCTGGTCCGGATCAGCGCCGCCGATCTGCCGCAAACGCTCCGGCAGATCGAATCGACCTTTCAGGCCGTGATGCCACAGTCGCCCTTCGAACTGCGTTTTCTCGACGACCAGATCGACGCCCTGTACCGCAAAGAGCAGCGCACGGCGCGCGTCATGCTGGTATTTGCCTGCCTGTCTATCTTTATTTCCTGTCTGGGTTTGTTCGGGCTGGCGGCTTTTGCTGCCGAGCAGCGCACGCGGGAGATCGGCATCCGGCGGGTGCTGGGCGCTTCGGTCGCCAGTATTTCCCGCTTGCTGGCTGCCGATTTTATCCGGCTGATCCTGCTGGCGATCGTGATTGCGGCGCCGCTGGCGGCCTGGGCCATGCAACGCTGGCTGCAGGACTTTGCCTACCGCATCGAATTGCAGGGCTGGATGTTTGTCCTGGGCGGCGTTTTGGCCTTGCTGGTTGGCTTGCTGACGGTTGGCGCACAGAGCGTCAAAGCCGCATTGACCGATCCGGTGCGCACCCTGCGCAACGATTAGACCCAAAGCCGAGAACCGCGACACCCAACACCCACACCCATGCTTCGCAACTACATCAAAATCGCCTTTCGCAACCTGCGCAAAAATCCGGGTTACACATTCATCAATATCACCGGGCTGGCGGTCGGGCTGGCCGCCGGCGTATTGGTCTTGTTGTGGGTGGCCGATGAATTTCGGTACGACCGTTTTCATGAAAAACTTCCCCGGCTCTGCGTGATGTTGCAACATCAAACCGTGCAGGGTGAAACTTTCACTTTCCAGGCCATGCCCGGCCCTTTGGCAGCGGCTTTGCCGGCGGAAATACCAGAGGTGAAAAATGCCGCCCGGATGACCTGGACGGGTCAGTATTTGTTTCGCGTGGGCGACAAATCGGGTTATGAAAAGGGTATTTTTGTCGAGCCCTCTTTTTTTCAAATATTCACTTTCCCGGCGCTCAAAGGCGACCCCGAAGCGGCTTTGCGCGATGTCGGTACCTGTGTGCTGACCGAACAAACGGCGCGGAAGTATTTCGGCGATGCCGACCCCGTCGGGCAAATCATACGTTACAACAACGAACACGACCTGAAAGTCGGGGCGGTGATCAAAGACGTGCCCGAGGCCAGTACCATCCGTTTCGATGTATTGTTGCCCTTTCGCCAGTACGCGCTGGCCAATCCCGGGCAGATCGACAGCTGGAATACCAATTCGTTCCCGACCTGGATCGAGTTGCAGCCCGGCGCGCAACTGGAAAGTCTGAATGCCAAGTTGCACCACTACATCCAAGGCAAACACGCCGGTGCGGCGGCCCATCTGCAAGCCTATCCATTCGCCAGATGGCGCCTCGAAAGCGAATTTTCCAACGGCCAGCCTAGCGGAGGCCGCATGGATCTGGTGTTGCTTTTTCTGGCGACCGGAGTATTTATCCTGCTCATCGCCTGCGTCAATTTTATGAACCTGTCAACCGCCCGCTCTGCGCAGCGCGCCCGCGAGGTTGGAGTGCGCAAGGTGGTGGGCGCTCAGCGTAGGCTCATCATTGGGCAATTTTTGTGCGAGGCGCTGGTGCTGACCTTTATAGGGTTGGCGCTGGCACTGGCGTTGGTGGCGCTGGTGCTGCCGCTGTTCAACCGCCTGGCGGAAAAACACCTGACCCTCGAATGGGCCGACTGGCAACTCTGGTCCGGGTTGGCAGCCGGGGCTTTGGTCACGGGTTTGCTGGCCGGCAGTTATCCGGCCTTTTTCCTGAGCGGCTTTCAGCCGGTTCGGGTGCTGAAAGGACTGACCGGTCAGGGCCGCAAAGGCGCCCTGTTGCGCAAAGGGCTGGTAGGCTTCCAGTTTGTCATATCGATTTTCCTCATTATCGGCACCCTGGCGATCAACCGGCAGGTGCAGCACGTGCAGCGTCGCCCCCTGGGCTTCGCGGCCGACAACCTGATCGACATACCGGCGCGCGGTGATATGGGCGGCAATTTCACTGCTTTTAAAAACGAGGTGCTGCGCATTCCGGCGGTCAAAAGTGTGTCCAACGGCCGCGACAACCTGGTCAATTACGGCAGCAACAGTTCGGGTTTTTCCTGGCCGGGCTATACCGACGAACAGGATTTCCTGATGACGCTGGCCTGGGTCGGGCCCGATTTTGTATCCACGACCGGCATGCGCATCAAGGAAGGCCGCGATCTGTACCCCGAGTTCGGTAGCGACACCCTCAGCATATTGCTCAACGAAGCGGCCGTGCAGCGCATGGGCCTGCAAAACCCGGTGGGCGCAGTGATTCAGTACGACACGGCGCGCATGGTGGTGGGCGTGGTGGAGGATTTTGTGTTCAACAATCCATTCGGCCGACCCGAGCCGCTGGCGATCATGCTCGACCGGGAGGCGTACAGCCATTTTTACGTGCGTTTTGACAATGATGCCGACTGGAAATCCAATCTGGCACGTATCGAGCAGGTATACAAACAGCATTTCCCGGCGTATCCGTTCGAGTTCAGGTTTACGCGTGAGGAGTTTCAGCGGCAATTTCAACGGCTTTCGCAGGTAGGCATACTCGCCAATATTTTCGGCGCGCTGGCCATTTTCATCTCTTGCCTGGGGCTGCTCGGTCTGTCGGCCTATATGGCAGAGCAGCGGCGCAAGGAAATCGGAGTCCGGAAGGTATTGGGGGCCCGGCTGAGCCAGATCTGGCTGATTTTGTCCAAAGATTTTTTAAAACCCGTACTGGCGGCTTTTGTGCTGGCGGCGCCGCTCGGCGCCTGGGCCATGTCGAAGTTTCTGACCCGTTTCGATTACCGGATCGAACTCGGCTGGCCCCTGTTTGCCATGGCCGGAGGGGCTGCTTTTCTGGTCGCTTTACTGACCGTCAGCGTGCAAGGAATCAGGGCTGCACTGGCCGACCCGGTACGGTCGTTGCGCAGCGAATGAGAAAGGCCTGACGGGGGGCATTCTTTTCCCGGGCAGTACCCTGCTTGTACTACCTTTGCCCGCCTTTTTACAAAGTTCCTCTGTCATGTCCCGTCCGCCCTCTTCTCTCGACTGGTTTGCGTTGTTTTTATTGGCCGCCGTTTGGGGGGCGTCGTTTTTGTTTATTAAACGTTCGGTACAGGTGTTCGACCCTGTACAAATGGCGATGTGGCGCATGGTATTGGCGACGGGCGTTTACCTGCCCATTGCGGCGGTTTATTGGTCAAAAATCGACTGGAAGCGCTGGAAATGGCTGGTTGTGGTGGCGTTTTGCGGTTCGGCCATTCCGAATTTTCTCTTTGCCGTGGCCCAGCAGCACGTGGCGAGCAGTCTGGCGGGCGTACTCAATTCGCTCACCCCTTTGTTTACGCTGGTGCTCGGCGTGGCTTTTTTCAACATGGAATTTACGCGAAACAAGTTGCTGGGCGTCGTGCTCGGTCTGGTGGGGGCGGGCATCCTGATATTTTTCAACAGCAGCAGCGCCTTGTCGGGCAATGCCCTGTACGCGTCGATGTGCGCCCTGGCCACGGTGTGCTACGCGATCAATGCCAACACCGTCAACCGGCATTTGCGCGACCTGCACCCGGCGGCGATTGCCTCCGCGGCTTTTGTGCTGACGGGCGGCCTGTTCGTGGTCGGGTTGTGGTGGTCGGACGGCTGGGCGGCTGTGCAGACGCACCCGCAGGGCTGGACCGGGCTGGGTTATATTTTTTACCTCGCCGCCATCGGCACGGTTGCCGGGAGTATCGGTTATTTCTGGCTGCTGCAGCGCACCAGCGCCATTTTCGCCACTTCGGTGACCTATTTGTTGCCCATTACCGCCATGTTGCTGGGTGTGGCCGACGGCGAGCTGATCGGGGCGGCCGACCTGGCGGGCACCGGGGTGGTGCTGGCGGGTTTGTATCTGGCGCGGAAGTAATTAAAGCCTGCTTAAAATTCATCGTACAGCAGCAAATATTCCCGTTTGGATCGGCATTGCACCAGAACTCTCGTTTACTTCGCAGCCGAATTTGCCGCGTTCAGCGGTAATTTTTACCGGTCCAGCTTTTCGTAATACCGGATGTAATCAAGTTATCGTTTTGGGGTACCAATTTTGCGTAACGGAAACTACCTTGTTTTCTTTTCATCATTGGTTTTAACCCTTTTCCCTGTCATGTATCTAAGCAAATTGCGCTGGCTTTTGTTTTTACTGGTCGTGCCGGCCTGCATTACAAAAGTCGAACCTGATCCGGATATTCCGGTCGTCAGTTTTCAGAGCGACATAGTGCCTATTCTCAGCGCCAATTGCGCCCTGGCCGACGGCTGCCATGCTGCTTTCGGTGGGGAGTTTCCGCTGGTGACCCATGCCGACGCGGTGCGCTACGTCCAGCCCGGCGATCCGCACGGCAGCGAGTTGTACCAGGTCATCCGGAAATACGCCGGCGAAGAAGCCATGCCCCCCAAACCCAATGCGCCGCTGAGCGATCAGCAGATCGGGCAGATTTACGTCTGGATTTTGCAGGGCGCGACCGATAATTGAACCAATACACAAGTCATCCAAATATTTCAATTTTCTCGCACTTATGAAAAAATTTGCCTGGGGACTCCTGATTGCGCTCCCGTTTGCCGTGATGGTACTGGCCGACAGCTGCTATTATGACAATTTGCAAGAATTGCACCCCGAATTGTTGCTCAACGACTGCGACACGACCGGCGTCATCAGTTATCAGGCGGATATCGTGCCGATTATGACCGGCTCCTGCGGCGCCAACAACTCCTGCCACAACACCGCGGGCGCAGGCGGCGGTTTTGTTTTGGAAAACTACGACGGCGTCAAAAACGCGGTGGAAAGCGGCCTGTTCCTAAGCGCCATTACCTGGGACGGCAATGCTTCGCAAATGCCCGACGGCAGCTCCACCAAGATCAACGACTGCTATATCGCCACCATCAGCAAATGGGTGGCCTCCGGTTATCCCAACAATTAATTTTCACCCGTCGACATCCATCTGAACAAGATATGAAAGCCAAATATCTGCTCGCACTGCCCCTGCTTCTCCTTTCCTTTCTGCTGAACGCCCAGGACGACCTGCTCGAAGGCCTGGAACAGGAAGACAACAGCCCCGTGCTCGCTACTTTCAAAGGCACCCGCCTCATCAACCATCAAACCGTGGAAGTGCCCGGCCGCCGCACCCTCGATTTCCGCATCGCACACCGCTTCGGCGCGTTCAACAGCGGCTGGTACGACTTCTTCGGCTTCGACAACGGCGCTTCCATCCGCTTCGGTCTCGAATACAGCTACGACGGCCGCCTGCAATTCGGCATCGGGCGCACCTCGATCGACAAAGTTGGCGACGGCTTCCTCAAATACCGCCTCCTGCGACAACACCCGAACGGCTGGAAACAGGTGAGCGTGACGCTGTTTACCTCGGCTTATTACACCATGCGCAAAGACCCGGACAAGGAGGCCAACGGTTTTGACAAGTACGAAAACTGGACGAGCCGCCTCTCCTATGCCCATCAGATCATCATCGGGCGCAAATTCGACGACCGCCTGTCGCTGCAAATCGCGCCGACAATGATCCACTACAACCTGGTCGACCGTATTTCCGATAAAAACGACGTGTTCGTACTTGCAGCAGCCGGTCGTTACAAGTTCACCAAACGCGCCGCGCTCACCCTCGAATACGGCTGGCGAATCAATGAATACACCCGCACGCAGTATTACGATTCGTTCAGCGTCGGTCTCGACGTCGAAACCGGCGGCCACGTGTTCCAGATGTTTCTCACCAACTCGCCCGGTCTGACCGAGCCGCAGTTTTTTGCCCAAACCACCGACCAGTGGAAAGACATGGGCATCCGCTTCGGATTCAATATTTCCCGGGTATTCACCCTCTGATGTCACGATGATTTAATCCGCTACACAACGCTTAATCCATCAATCGATTTAATTATGAAGAACATCCTTCTTGGGCTCGCCCTTGCGAGCTTGGCTCTTGTCGTGCTCCTGCCTGCCTGCCGGCACGCACTGGAACCCATCGACATCAGCAACGTCAACGACCCTGTCGACCCCACCGATCCGCCCCCCGACCTGGGCGACACGACCGGGGTGCCTTGCAGCGGCGACACGGTTTATTTTCAAAACCAGATACTGCCCCTGCTGATCTCCAGTTGCGCGCAGTCGGGTTGCCACAACGTACAATCGCACGAAGACGGGGTAATTACGACTGATTATGCGCATATTATGCAGCATATCAAACCGTTCAACCCGTCTCAAAGCAAAATTTATAAAGTCATCATCGACAACGACCCTGACGACCGGATGCCGCGCCCGCCCGCGGCGCCCTGGACGCAGGAGCAGATCAATCTGCTCAAAACCTGGATACAACAAGGGGCGCTCAACAATGCCTGCAATGAAAATTACGGCCAGTGCGACACCACCCAGGTGACCTACGCCAATTTCATTCAGCCTCTGATGGCCAACTACTGTCAGGGTTGCCACGGCGCCAACAACCCCAGCGGCGGAATCCGCCTGACCAATTACGCCGAGGTGAAGGCCCAGGCGCAAAACGGCAAACTGTACAACAGCATCGTGTGGGCGCCCGGCTACTCGCCCATGCCCCAAAACGGCAGTCAGCTCTCGGCCTGTTACATTTCGAAACTGAGGGCCTGGATCGACGCCGGGATGCCGCAGTAAAAAGGGGTTGATGAGGTTGATAAGAGTATATGAGGGTTTATAAAAGGAGGGTGCACGATTGTTGTGAATGATGTGTTAGCTGGCTCCTTCCGTGAAATTTTTCGTATTTCAAGGGGTTTATAGGGTTGATAAGGTTGATAGGGGTTTATAAAAGGAGGGTGGACGATCGTTGTTTACCCGAAATCCCATCAACCTTATAAACCTTATAAACCCTCATCAACCCCTTTTAAAATCATTATTTTCCCACGCACACCACTCAATTTCACACAACTATGAAACACAGCATTAAGTTAGTCATCCTGCTTCTGGTTGCTCTGCCGACCATCCTGTCCGCCCAAAAATGGTTCAGCCGCGACGCAAAGGTCTATTTCGACGCCACGACCAAGGGCTCGCCCGAACGCATCGAAGCCACCAACAAAAGCGGCACCGTGGTGCTGGAGCAAGCCAGCGGCCGTGTGGAGGCCTCGGTTCTGATCAAAGGGTTCCTGTTTGAAAAAGCCCTGATGCAGGAGCACTTCAACGAGAACTACATGGAGTCGAGCAAATTCCCGAAAGCCACGTTCAAAGGCAAGATCGACAACCTGTCGGCCGTCAATTTCGGTCAAAACGGCACCTACACCGCCCAGGTATCGGGCGATATGACCATGCACGGCGTGACCAAACCCGTGAAAACCACGGCAACGCTGAAAGTCAACAACGGCAAGATTGGCTTCACGGCCAATTTCAACCTGCTGCTGAGCGATTACGGCATCTCGGTGCCCACCATGGTGGCCGACAAACTGGCCAAGGAAGCCAAGGTGTCGTTCACCGGCGACTTGCAACCGATGAAATAAGCCTAATTGGCTTTCTCCTAACAATATAACCGCAAAGGGGTAAGCCCCCTTTGCGGTTTTGTTATATATGTCGGGCGCCCGACAAATGAGTGTCCTTTTTTACCTTAAATTGTCATTAAAATCAGACAGAAGCTGACGTAGATCATTGCCTGGCGGGTCTTCTGGCAAGAGTTTTGCCCTTAATTGATTAAATCACCTTTCTTTTTAATTCCCCCAGGTTATTCCCGTATTCATCCACACTTCCACCCACCGGAAGTATGGTCGTTTTTCCTTCAACTCCTTTTGTCTGACTTTCATGAAAAAGACGTTTACCTTTTTATTCCTCCTGTCTGCATTCAGCTATTTCGTTTCGTGTGAACACGACCCCGCCACCAGCACTGACACCTTGCTGGAACTGACTCTCGATCAGCGCTCGCCCACCGGTTCCTACACAGGGTACATCATGCCGGAGAGCGACGATTACGCCAATCTGCCCAATCAGGACCCCAAAAACCCGGTGACGGCTGCGAAGGTCGAGCTGGGCCGTATGTTGTTTTTTGAAACCGGCATCGGTCTCGAACCCAAATACGCCGTGTCCAAAACGGCCTATTCCTGTTCGAGTTGCCACATTCCTGAGCGCGGCTTCACCGCCGGCCGCTTCCAGGGTATTGCCGACGGGGCCCTGGGTTTTGGTAATTTTGGCGACGGCCGCTACCTCAACCGCCACTACACCGGCGACGAGGTCGACGCGCAGGGCGCGCGTCCCTTGCCCACGATCAATACGACCTACGTCACCAACGCCCTCTGGGCCGGCACCTTCGGCTCTTTCGGGGTCAATGAAGGCACCCAGTCCGTCTGGAACCAGGACACCCTGATCGCCATCAACTACGACGGTCTCATGGGCCTCGAAGCCAACAACAACCGCGCGCTGATCGTGCACCGGCAGGTGATCAACAAGGCCGTGACCGATTCGCTGGGCTACACGGCAATGTTCGACGTCGCGTTTCCCGAGATCCCCGAAAACGAGCGCTACACCCGCAAAATCGCCGCTTTTGCGATCGCCGCTTATTTCCGAACCATCCTGACCAACGAGGCGCCCTTCCAGCACTGGCTGAAAGGCCAGCGCTCGGCCATGACCGAGCCGCAAAAACGCGGCGCGATCCTCTTTTTCGGCAAAGCCGGCTGCTCCAACTGCCACAACAGCCCCTCGCTCAACAGTCAGCCGCACGCCTTCTTTGCCCTGGGCGTTAAAAACCTGTATCAAAGCGGTCACCAGGTATTCCGAACCGGCCCCAACGATGCCCGCAATTTCGGCCGCGGGGGCTTCACGCACCGCCCGGAAGACATGCACAAATTCAAAGTGCCGCAACTGTACAACCTGAAAGAAGCGGACTTCTACTTCCACGGGGCCAGCAAACGCTCCCTGCGCGAAGTGGTGGAATATTTCAACGACGGCATTCCCGAAAACCCCGACGTGCCGCAAAGCCAGATTTCCAGCCTCTTTCACCCGCTCGGCCTGACCAATGCCGAAATGGACGACCTGACCGACTTCCTCGAAAACGCGCTCTACGACCCCAACCTCAAACGCTACGCCCCCTCCCAGGTTATGTCGGGCAATTGCTTCCCCAACAACGATATGCCGTCGAGGCTGGATATGGGGTGTAATTGATTTTTTTAGGTTGATAAGGTTTACAGGGTTTATAAAAGGGTTGTTGATGCGCTCTGTTTAATACGGGTATGCTGTATTTCCCGCAGATGGGCGCAGATTGTTTCGCAGATTTTGCAGATGATTTAACATCTGCAAAATCTGCTTTTTTTCTGCGAAAGTCTGCGGGAAAAAACGACAGTTGTGATACCCGTTCGTATCAAAAACATCGGACAGCAACAACCCTTTTATCAACCTTATAAACCCTATCAACCTTTATAAACCCCTTTTTTCATCATCCACAATCATCATTTCCTGTAAAATTTCAAGGATGCTTTCTGCCGGTACTTCGCGCGGGTGGTAAAATGTCGCGCTGGCGACCTGCGTGCGGTTTCTGAAATCGAGCAGCCCTTGTTCATTCGACAATAAATAAGCCTGGCAGACGCCCCATTCGATACCGCCGTCTTTGGTAGGGTTGAGGTAGCAGAGCCAGCGATTGCGATCGTAGAAGGGGAGTTTATAGCGCAGTTTGGGTACTACACCCGGAAAGCCGGTGATGAGTTCGTGCAACAACTGCATGATCGCCCTTTGCTGCGGATGTTCCCAGGTTTCAATAAAATCGAGGCACGACGTCATGGCGACGATCAGGGTTTGAACCAGCTGGAATAGTGGACGTAGTTGTTGGCGATGCGTTCGATCTGGCCTTTGAACAACTCGGGCGTGAGTTCTTTCACCCGCCGGGCCGGTACGCCCGCATACACGCCGCCGCTGTGGCACACCGTGTTTTCGAGCACCACGGCGCCCGCGGCGATGAGGCAGTTTTCTTCCACCACCGCCTGGTCCATCACGATGGCGCCCATGCCGATGAGCACGTTGTCGTGCAGGGTGCAGCCGTGCACCAGCGCCCGGTGTCCGATGCTCACGTTGTTGCCGATGGTGGTGCCGCATTTCTGATACGTGCCGTGCAGAATGGCGCCGTCCTGGATGTTGACCTTGTTGCCCATGCGGATAAAATTCACGTCGCCGCGCACGACGGCCTGAAACCACACGGAGCACTCGTCGCCCATGACCACGTCGCCGATGATGGTGGCGTTTTCAGCGAAAAAGCAGTTTTGACCGAATTGAGGGGTGAAATCGCGACAGGGAATGAGGAGAGCCATTCTTATGAGGATTTGAGGATGCGAGCGGTTATTGGTTCTGTTTTCTTTTCCAGTAAATGCCCGCCAGGGCATAAATGCCCCAGGCAGTCAGGGCCCCGATGGCATTGGCCAGCATGTCGTCGAGTTCGAAAAAGCGGCCCGGGATAAACGCCGCCTGCACAAACTCCATCAGCACCCCGTAGCCGGCAGCGGCGGCCGACATCAGTGCGGCCGCAAGCGTGGTCAGGCGCCCCTGGTACAGGCGCAGTCCGCGCAGCGACAGCCAGCCCAGTACACCATACGCCAGGGCATGACCCAGCTTGTCGGGCGCCAGCAGATCGAATTTGGGCAATTGCACGCTCGGCATCACCGACAGACCCGTAATGCCTGCCAGGCACAACACCGCGGGCCAAAAAGCAGGCCACCAGGATAATCGTTGAGGAGTATTGAGCATATCTTTTTTTTGAGGGTTGATGAGGGTTGATGGGGTTTATAAGGGTTTATAACCCTCATCAACCCTCACTCCATTACCCCTTTTCGTTTCATCTTGTAATAATGCACCCCGGCGCCGAACACCCAGCCTTCCTTGCCGGCTTTGGTGCGGACCTTGACCCAGTGGTCGGTCACTTTTTCGTAGCCCAGGTTGATTTCTTCGACTTTTTCAGTCTTTTGATTCAGGAAATAAACCGGTTCATAGAGTTCCAGTTTGGCCACTACGTCCGACTTCAGCGAGGGTTCCTTGCGGAGTTTCAGTCCGTCGATGGTCACGTACAGGGTCGAATATTTTTGACCGGAGGGTTGGGCCGGCTGCGTTGCCATGGGGCTGGTTGAGGTCGGAGCAGTCGTCGGAGCTGCCGAGGGCGAGCGCGTCACCACAGGGCGCTGGGCGCCGGGTTGGGTAGGGGCCACGGCATTGGGGCCGGGGGTGGGGGCGGTTGTCGTGGTTGTGGTCTGTTGTACCGGCGCGGGGTTCTGCGGCACAAAGACCGTATCGCGGCGGCGGGGGCGGTCTTCGGCGTCGATATTCTCATCGAGATCGCGCAAGCGGGTGCCGATTTCGGAGCGTTTGCTCGAACATTTGGAAATGCCCCACAGGGCCACGCAACCGAAAAAAATGAGGATAATCAGCGATTCCAAACGGGGAATTCTCATGTTTTCTCCGCACAGTTTTTTGATAAAAATTTTGCCCGGCAGGGCACGGAAACGGACAACGAACGGCGCGCGCCGTTATATTTACCAAAACAAAAGTAGCGCGCTGCCGCCAAACGGGCCGGGCAAATATTCCCGGGCGCGCTAAATGTTTCGACAAGCTCCACTCCCCTGTGTCATGACCGACAGCCTGCTCCACCAGATCGCCCTGACGCTCCTGCCCCAGGTAGGCCCCGTGACGGCCAAACTGCTGGTCAGTTATTGCGGCAGTGCCGAAAACGTCTTCCGCGCCAGTCGCCGCGAACTCCTGCGCATACCCGGTATCGGGCCGGCAGTAGCCGACAATCTCCGCACCGCCGTGCCGCTGTTGCAGGCCGAAAAAGAACTCGTTTTTTTGGAAAAACACGAGGTCGCCGCCCTGTTTTATACCGACAACCGCTACCCCGCCCGCCTCCGCCAGATTGCCGACGGGCCCGCGCTGGTGTATTTCAAAGGCTCCGACACGGCCCTGCTCGGCGCGGAACGCATCGTCGCCATCGTGGGTACCCGCCAGCCGACCGAGTACGGCCGCATGGCTTGCGAAGAACTCGTGAACGGCCTGAAAACCTACGGCGCCGTGGTGGTAAGCGGTCTGGCCTACGGCATCGATATCGCCGCGCACCGGCAGGCCACGGCCCAGGGCATCGCCAATATCGGCGTGCTGGGGCACGGACTGGGTAGCATCTACCCCAGTCACCACCGCCCCGTGGCGCTCAAAATGATCGAACACGGCGGACTGCTCAGCGAGTACGTACACGACGCCAAACCCGACCGCGACCATTTTCCCATGCGCAACCGCATCATCGCCGGCTTGTGCGACGCGCTGGTCGTGGTGGAAACCGCCACCAGCGGCGGCTCAATGATCTCCGCCGAATTCGCCGTGCAGTACGCACGCGAAGTATTCGCCTTCCCCGGCCGTGTCACCGACCCCAAAAGCGCCGGCTGCCACCTCCTGCTCAAAACCGAACGCGCCCGCCTGCTCGAAAACGCCGCCGATCTCGCCGCCGTGATGGGTTGGGCCGAAGCCGGCCGCGAAAGCGCCCGCCAACTCGTCCTGCCTCTCGATCTCGACCCCGCCGAAACCCTGCTTGTAGACCTCATTCGCCGGCAACCCGAAATCGCCGTGGACGAACTGGCCCAGGCCGCGGGCCTGCCACCCGGCGAACTGGCCGCGGCAGTACTGGCCCTCGAATTCAAAGGTGTGGTGCGGACGTTACCGGGGAAACGGTATGTGCTGACGGGGTGAACTCATTCCGCGCCGCGTTGACGGCATTTTCGCTACCAGCCACAGGGAAAAGGCAAAACAGAAAAATACCAATATGAAGGTTGATAACAACCCGTATTGAACCTCCGCATGAAAAGTGCCCTGCGGATACAATAGTTGCCAGACGGAACGCGTCGCCCACAAAACGGACGATGCCGCCAGCAATACCATCAAAGAGAACCGCTCTTGCGGCGCCCTATACACGACCAGCACATTGGCCACACCGAACAGTACGAGGGCCAGTGAAAAAAACAGGTTGATCGCCCGCACCGCCAATACAAGTTCGGTCGCCGAGGGATCGATGTAGGCATACCAGTTCCATATCGAAGGGACAAAAAAGTGCCATATTCCGAAGCCAATGGAGGCGAGGCTGCCTGTCAGGGTCAATATTTTTATCCGGCGTATCATGGTCCGTATTTTATTTCGTTGCCTGTTCTTTTAAACAGCGCAGCCAGCAACAACATAAACACCGGCGCCGTAATCCCCCAGGGTGCGCCCAACAGCAATAGTTTTTCAGAAAAAACGGGATAGAAATAAACGTAAGCGATAAAAGGTGTGGTAATACTATGAATGATAAATGACCACCGGACCCATTTTTGGAACCCCTTTTTTTTGAAAACGGGAATAGCCACAAGCGTTGCGAGACCCATAAAAATATAACCGATAGCGTCGAAATCCCAGAACATCGACTGCGGCGTTTGTTTCAGCACTTCAATTTGATCGCCCATGCCCGCCGATACCATCGGTATTACGGTCGCCAGCTGAACGACATAATTCGCAATAACAAAAGGAGCGTACAAAACCGCAAAAATCAATGCAGCATGGCTCCAGTATTTTTTCTCGTGCGGGACAACATAGTGGAGCGCCAGCATTTGCAGTATAAATGGCACGGAAATGCACAATGAAGAACCGTAGATAGATATTTCATCATACGGATAGGGAAACACCCTGAAAAGTTGCAGCGTTTGAAATATCGTAAACGCCGCTGTTGCAATACCGGCGGCCATGCCCGACCAATAGCCGATTTTGTAAAGTCTTTTGTCCTGGTTCCAGGAACTGTAATTGTCTTCCGTTTTCATATAAATGGCATTGTTTCAGTGCTTTTTTTCCTTTCCCAATACCCAGGCCGCAACGGCCGCCGCAACAGCCATCGCCATGGCGCTGCACGGCAAGTCTGCCCAGACGCCGGTTGGCGAAAAATGGTTGGAGGAGGCGTACAGCCCGAAATTGACGGAACTCCAGAAGAGGAAACCGACGAGCAGGCCTTTTTTCAAACCCGAGGCGAATGTTCTGGCCCCCGACCACCGAATAACCATGGCAATAAAAAAGCCCATCGTGATCGACGTAACGGCCATTGCCCAGCCAACCAACTCGCCGGACGGCCGCACCAATTGCTGCTGAAATTCCGCAGATACGGGAGGATGCGCTTCAAAAACGTCTTTTAAAAAAAGAAAATAAGCGCCTGCGTTCATGGCGAGATTGATCACCGTGGCCGAAAAGCCCGCCAGTATGAAATTTTTGTTCCACATGGTTGAATGTTATCGGTTTTGGAACCTCCGCAGGACCACTTTCCCGGAGGCCGGCATTTCTGCCATTACAAAGTTCCGGGCGGCAAAAACCGGTCGAAATGACCGGGATTACAGCGCGAAGTGATCTTGTTCGCCGTCATCCGCCCCATATCCGCGCTTTTGTACTTTTACCCCTTCACGTATCGCCCGGAGCCGCATCATATCATGAAATTTCACGCCACCAACATAGAATACTGGAGCCAGAACCAGGCCGAAACCGTCTTTTTTGGCAACGAAGAGAAAGGCCTGGCCCTGCTGATCTCCAGCGTCGCCGGTTCGACCGACCACTACCTCGAATGGAACGACCAGTCCAAGGCCTGCGTCAATGGCGTCGAGCGCATCGAACTTTCCCCGGACGCCTTGCGGGTGCAGTTGTCGCCCCGGGCTGCGGAGCAGTTGGGCGAGTCCGCATTCGAGGTTGAGTTTGCATGCGAAGCGGAACTGTTTACAGAAATCGCCCGATGCCTGAAACTTGTTTTTGCCGACCAACTCCTTGTAAAACAAACCGTTGCAGAGCAGAAAAAAACAGCGCCGAAACAGGACTACAGCAAGATCAAATACCTCAACCTCGAAGGCAAAAAACTGAAACAACTGCCCGATTACGTGGCGGAAATGACCGCCCTCGAAACGGTCAAACTGAGCATCGGCCCGGAGACGGATTTCCACGCCGTGTGCGAACTGCTGGCGCAGCTGCCCGGGGTCAAACACCTGAGCATTGCGATGGAAGGCGGCTCCATCCCCGAAAGTTTCGGCAAACTGACCCGTCTGGAAACGCTCAGCCTCAGCGGCCTGACAAAGCCCTGCACCTTCCCCGACAGCGTGGGACGACTGCAACAACTCCTCAGCCTGCTCGTCCTGAGCGACTCCGACGTCGTGTTGCCCGAGTCATTTGCAGAACTGGCGGCCCTGCAGGAACTGAACATGCGCGCCGCCAGCTGGCAACTGCCGACACAGTTTTACCGGCTGACCCGCCTGAAAACCCTCGATTTTACCAATTGCCGCTTGCAACGTGTACCCGAAGAAATGACGCAGATGACGGCGCTGGAAACCGTGATCTTTTGCAGTCCGGAGGAGCGCGACTATGCGCAAATACTGTTGGTGATCGCCCGCATACCCAACGTGAAAGTGCTGGAAATGAGCGTCAACCCCGTGCCCGAAGCGATCGGGCTGTGCCAGAACATCGAGGAGTTTGTCGTCTGGGGCGGCAGCGACCGCGATCATCCGTTGCAATTGCCCGGCGCCTTCTTTGGCCTGAGCCGGCTCCGTAGCCTCTCGCTGAACCTGTGTTATCTTGAAAACATCCCGGAGGAGATCGGCAGATTGAAGGGACTCAGAGATCTGTCGTTTATGGAAAGCGAATTTGAGCGCCTGCCCGACTCGATCGGCGAATTGTCGGGCCTCGAAAGGCTCAACGTCAACCAAAACCCTGCCCTGAGGACGCTGCCTGCCAGTCTGGCCCTGCTGACCCAACTCAGCGACTTGTACCTCGACGACAACCCGCTGTTGAGCGAACTGCCCCCCGGACTGGACACATTGGTGAACCTGAAAAACGTCCGCCTCTCGAACCGGGAGCATGTGAAGAACGTTCCGGCCGCCTGGGACGACCTTTTTACAGCGGCCTGAAATCTGCTTCCAACAGGGCCCTGATTTGTTTCCGGGAGGTTTTGAACTTCATGGAGTGGTTGACAATCAGAATATTGCACAGGAAACAAACCGATACCGGGATCGTCATCTCGCCGTTGGTCAGCACGATCTGGTAATCGTAGCCACAGCGACCGAGCACCCCGCCCGGCTCGAAGCGCCATTTGTCCACGACGGCGACCAGTTTTTCGCCCTCGTCGAGGACGTAGTTTTCGGGCGGCTGCCCCTCGCGGACGTTGGTGGCCACGATGCAGAAATTGGGCATCGGCGCGCCGACACCCTCGAAGATTTTCACGCTGTCGCGGGAGGGGCCGAAAAGCGATGACCAGTAGTTTTTCATGGGGGGAAGATAAGGAGAGGTTATTCGCAGGCGGCCATTCATACGTCTACCGATGTTGCGCCCCTACGGGGCGAATTTCGCGCCATACCAGCCCAATATCGATCAAAAAACACGAGGAGCGCCATCCGCCCCGTAGGGGCGCAACCCCGGTAGCATAAAGGAATCCACGATCCTCCGCCCCATAGGGGCGCAACATCGGTAACCGCCACCCGATATCCCCTTGCTCCTTCTACCTTTTGAATTGGGAACACCGAATCCCGAACAAACCTACCCCTTCAACGCCTTCACCAAACCTTCGAACCGCTCCGCGATCTCGCCTTTGAAATTCCCGTCGTTCAGGCGGGTTTTCATCACCGATTCGCTGTCCGTTTTTTTATCGGCGGGCAATACCAGGGGAATCGGGAAAGCCTCGCAGCGGATGCATTTATCGCCCAGCAGCCGGCCGACTTGCCGGAACACCGGTCCGTAGCCGAATTTTTCGTCTTTCTTTTCATCGCTGCTGCCGCAGGAAGTCACGAACGCCAGTTGCCGAATCTCGTCGCGGTGTTTGTTCACAAAAGACCGCAGCGGCGCGATGAACTGCCCCACCCAGATCGGGCCGCAGAGGATGACGCAGTCGTAGTCGGCGAGCCGGGAACGGAGTTTTTTGTTGCCCAGGTGCAGGCCCGCCATCATCAGGAAAGGCACATCCCACACGGGCCGGATGGCCTCGATGTCGCAGTGGAGCGCCGCGGCGAGCCGCTCGGCGAGGTAGCGGTTGCTGCCGGTTTGGGAGTAATACAAAACCAGGTTTTTCATGCCGGTGAATTTTTGCGCAAAGCTCTGGCGGGGGCAGGAGACGCCAACCGATTTTGGTCAATGGGGATTGTGATTTTGATTGCGCCGGAAGCGCGTCAGGCGGTGGCGGTCTTTTCGTATTGAATACCTTGATGGGTAGTTTTTGCCATTGTTTAAAAGTCGTAACAACACCCGCAGGATAAAAATCCATTGTGAAAAAAATTGTAGTCAAATAACTACATGTATATTTGCAGTCAAATGACTACACAATGAATTTGCGCAGAGACGTTTTCCAGGCCATCGCCGACCCCACCCGCCGGGCTATCCTGTTGCTGCTGGCTTCGCAATCCATGACTGCCGGCGCGATCGCGGCCAATTTCGACACGGCGCGCCCTACCGTATCGAAACACCTGCAAATACTCACCGAATGCGAGTTGCTGCAACAGGAGCAACAGGGCAGGGAAATCTACTACCACCTCAACGCACAGAAAATGAAAGACATCGCCGATTTCATCGAACCCTTCCGCCGCATGTGGGACGAGCGTTTCGACCGGCTGGAATCTGTCATGAAAAACCTCCAAACGCCCAAATAACATGGAACGAAAAACACAGGTACACGCCGAAACCGGCCGACAGGAACTGCTGATCACGCGGCAGTTCAACCTGCCCTTCGAACTGCTGTTCCGCGCGCACACCGAGCCCGATCTGGTAGCGCAGTGGATGGGCACGAAGGTGCTCAAACTTGAAGCCGCACGACACGGCAGCTGGCAATTCGAAACCTCCGACGCCCAGGGCAATGTGGTTTTCCGGGCTAATGGAGTATTCCACGAATTCGAGCCGAACCGGAAGATCACCCGGACTTTCGAAATGGAAAACTCGCCCTTCGCCGTCCAACTGGAGTTCCTCGAATTCGAAGCGCTGAGCGCTGATACCAGCCGGCTCAGTATGCACATCATCTTCAAATCGGTCGCGTTGAGGGATCAACTGCTTCAAATGCCCTTTGCCGCCGGCCTCAACATGGCCCACGACCGGCTGGAAAAAACAGCAGGGCGCCTGCTTCCGCCCATTTCATAAACACCGCACACCATGGTCACAACTGCCGAAGCCTTTTTCGCCTCCGGATGCGGGCGCTGCCCCAAATTCGACACCCCCGAGTGCAAAGTCCATCGCTGGCAAAACGAACTGGCCCTGCTCCGGGCCATCATCCTCGATTGCGGTCTGCACGAAACCATAAAATGGGGCCACCCGGTGTACACATTCGACAACGGCAACGTACTGCTGCTTGGCGCTTTTACCGACTACTGTACGCTCAGTTTTTTCAAAGGCGCACTGCTGCACGACGAAGCGGATATTCTGCGCCTGCCCGGCGAAAACACCCAGTCGGCGCGCGTGGTGCGTTTCACCGGGGTGCGCGAGATAGAGGCGCTTGATTCCGTTTTGAAAGCGTATATTTTCGAAGCGATCGAAGTGGAAAAAGCGGGTTTGAAAGCGACGTTCAAACCCATCGAAGCGCAGGCCGTGCCGGAAGAATTCCAGCGAAAACTGGATGCCAATCCTGCCCTTAGGGCGGCCTTCGAGGCCCTTACGCCCGGCCGGCGGCGCGGTTACCTGCTGCATTTTTCACAACCCAAACAGTCGAAAACCCGGGAAGCGCGGATAGAAAAGTGTGTGCCGGCGATTTTTGCGGGGAAGGGGTTGAATGAATA